>NZ_JBMBTE010000336.1:0-280 GCF_048897285.1 Rhodococcus sp. O3 | reverse complement strand
CCGCGGATCTTCACCTGGAAATCCGACCGCCCCACATACTCCAACCCACCCGACGGCAACCACCGCACCAGATCCCCCGTCCGATACAACCGCCCACCGGAGGTGAACGGATCGGCCACGAACCGCGACGCCGTCAACCCCCACCGCGCGTGATAACCCCGCGCCAACTGCACCCCACCCAGATACAACTCACCCACCACCCCGACCGGCACCGGACGCAACCACCCGTCCAACACCACCACCGACGTATTGGCCACCGGCAACCCGATCGGCACCGACG
>NZ_JBMBTE010000335.1:0-317 GCF_048897285.1 Rhodococcus sp. O3 | reverse complement strand
TTATTTGGCACTGACATTCATCGGCACACTGTTGAGTTCTCAAAGAACACGCACACACCATCACTCGCGAACCGCAGTCCGTCCGTTCCGGGGCAACTGTTCCAGCCTAATCCCATCGGCACACAGACGCAAATCCGTGCGCTTCCCGAATCAGGGGCGGTGCGAAACCCTACCAGAAGGTTCCGAACCAGTGAAATTCGCAGGCGCCTTCGTCCAACCTCGTTTCCCGTACCTTCCGGTCCGGGTCGGTGTCCGTGTCGCTCTGACCTGGAATAAGTTACGCGACGCCCACACCGAACACCAAATCGCCAGGTCAA
>NZ_JBMBTE010000334.1:0-352 GCF_048897285.1 Rhodococcus sp. O3 | reverse complement strand
TCTCCCACGTCCTTCATCGGCTCCTGGTGCCAAGGCATCCACCGTACGCTCATAAACACTTACAACAAAGATGCTCGCGTCCACTGTGCAGTTCTCAAACAACACACAACACTCACTACTTTCCCCCACCAGCCGGCAGAAGATTTGATGAGCATCGTCGCTGAAAAAACACTCGCGTGTTCCCTCAGGACCCAACAGTGCACCGATATAACTCCTCGATCCCTTCCATGTAGAAGGGACAGTCCGAAGAGTGCTTGTCAGCGTTCCACCCATGAGCACCACCGGACAACGTGTGTGTCCGTAATGGCTCTGCCGATCAGAACACAACCTGTGTTGTGTCTGCATCGGAAGT
>NZ_JBMBTE010000333.1:0-357 GCF_048897285.1 Rhodococcus sp. O3 | reverse complement strand
TCTCCTTCGCTCGGACCAGCACACAGGTGCTGGGGGAGGAAGGCAGAGCCACTTCGGATTCGCATGTAATCCGGTGGTGCTCATGGGTGGAACGCTGACAACCATCACCGCGTATCGGGGAGACCATGTTCTCTTCGGCGGTGGTTATATCGGTGCACTGTTGGGTCCTGAGGGAACACGCGAGTGTTTTTTCAGCGACGATGACTCACGAAAGCGGTTGGCCGTGTGGCCGGCGTCGGTAGGGGTTGTTGTGTGTTGTTTGAGAACTGCACAGTGGACGCGAGCATCTTTGTTGTAAGTGTTTATGAGCGTACGGTGGATGCCTTGGCACCAGGAGCCGATGAAGGACGTGGGAGG
>NZ_JBMBTE010000332.1:0-364 GCF_048897285.1 Rhodococcus sp. O3 | reverse complement strand
CACATCCACGAACACCGCACACAACACCCGCTCGGCCACCGACACCGGCTCTCGACCGGACCCCGCCGAGATCACCTCCGGCTCCGGCAACGCCGCCCGATCCAACTTCCCGTTCACCGTCACCGGCAACGACTCGAGCACCGTCACCGTCGACGGCACCATGTACTCCGGCAACACCTCCGACGCCGCCGCCCGCAACTCCGCCGCCCGCAACTCCGCCGCCGACGCCTCCCCCAGCAACGTCACATACGCCGCCAGATACGACTCCGACCGACCCGGCCGCTGCCGCACCACCACCGCCGCGGACCCCACCTGCGGCAACGACTCGAACACCGCCCGGATCTCGTCCACCTCGAGGCGCTGA
>NZ_JBMBTE010000331.1:0-439 GCF_048897285.1 Rhodococcus sp. O3 | reverse complement strand
GCCGCTGTCCGATGTGACGCACACGCCCGGCGTCGGCGCGAACCTGTGGGTGATGGGTCTGGGCATCATGGGTCTGGGCACGATCCTCGGCGCCGTGAACATGACCACGACGGTCGTCTGCCTGCGGGCCCCCGGCATGACCATGTTCCGGATGCCGATCTTCACCTGGAACATCCTCATCACCAGTCTGCTGATCCTGCTGGTGTTCCCGCTGCTCACCGCCGCGTTCATGGGTCTGTTCGTCGACCGGGTGCTGAACGGGAACGTCTACGACCCGGCCACCGGCGGTGTGATCCTGTGGCAGCACCTGTTCTGGTTCTTCGGGCACCCCGAGGTCTACGTGGTGGCGCTGCCGTTCTTCGGCATCGTCTCGGAGATCTTCCCCGTCTTCTCTCGCAAGCCGATCTTCGGGTATTCGGGTCTGGTGTACGCGACGATC
>NZ_JBMBTE010000330.1:0-439 GCF_048897285.1 Rhodococcus sp. O3 | reverse complement strand
CAGCGTCGCGTAGACAAGGCCGGTGTAACCGAAGATCGGCTTGCGGGAGAAGACCGGGAAGATCTCCGAGACGATGCCGAAGAACGGCAGCGCGATGACGTACACCTCGGGGTGACCGAAGAACCAGAACAGGTGCTGCCACAGCATCACACCGCCGGTGGCCGGATCGAAGATGTGGCCGCCCAGCACCCGGTCGACGAACAGACCCATGAACGCGGCGGTGAGCAGCGGGAACACCAGCAGGATCAGCAGGCTGGTGATGAGGATGTTCCAGGTGAAGATCGGCATCCGGAACATGGTCATGCCGGGGGCCCGCAGGCAGACGACGGTGGTGGTGAAGTTGACCGCGCCGAGGATCGTGCCCAGACCCATGATCGCCAGGCCCGTCACCCACAGGTTCGCGCCGACGCCGGGCGTGTGCACCACGTCGGCGAGCGGG
>NZ_JBMBTE010000329.1:0-445 GCF_048897285.1 Rhodococcus sp. O3 | reverse complement strand
GAAAGGACTCTCAATGATCCTGTCAAGCCGCCACCGCGGTAACCGGCACGGTCGGTTGCCAGGTGCGGTGGTCGCGGAGCAGCGCGTAGAGAACATCCACGCGCCGCCGAGCCAGGCAGATCGTGGCCTGGACGGGACGCTTACCTTCGGCACGTTTGCGCTGATAGTAGACGCGAGAGGCGGGATCGCAACGGACCGCGGTCAACGCCGACATGTACATCACCCGGCGCAGGCGCCTGCTGTAGCGCTGAGGGGTGTGCAGACGCCCGGTGCGTTTACCCGAATCCCTGGGCCGCGGCGCCAACCCGGTCCAGGCAGCGAGTTGATCGGCCGACCCGATCAAGTCGGGGTCACCTACTGCGGCAAGGAATTCGGCGCCGAGCCGGAATCCCATACCCGGCAAGCTCAGGATCACTTCGGCCAGAGGGTGCCGGCGAAATCGGGC
>NZ_JBMBTE010000328.1:0-446 GCF_048897285.1 Rhodococcus sp. O3 | reverse complement strand
CCGGTGGCGGTGCTGGCGCAGGTGGGGACGCGGTTGGCGCCGCACATGGTGCCGGCGGTGGTGTCGGTGATCGAGGCGGTGCCGGTGACGGCGAACGGGAAGGTGGATCGGGCGGCGTTGCCGGAGCCGGACTTCGGTTCGGGTGCGGCGGAGTTCCGGGCACCGGCGTCGGAGACGGAGGCGGTGCTGGCGGAGTTGTTCGCCGAGGTGCTGGGGGTCGAGTCGGTGGGGGCGCAGGATTCGTTCTTCGCGCTCGGTGGGGACAGCATCATGTCGATCCAGTTGGTGGCGCGGGCGAAGGCGCGGGGGTTGGTGTTCTCGCCGCGGGATGTGTTCGAGGGCCGGACGGTGGCGGCGTTGGCGCGGGTGGCGGCGTCCGGTGGTGCGGGTGCGGTGGTGCTCGAGGAGCTGCCCGGTGGTGGTGTCGGCGACCTGCCGCTCACCCC
>NZ_JBMBTE010000327.1:0-452 GCF_048897285.1 Rhodococcus sp. O3 | reverse complement strand
AAGATCCTGGCGGATGCGGCGTGTTCGGTCACCCCCGACGATCTCGTGAAACTCGGTGCGCATCTGCTCGCGTATCTGAACCCGGACGGGGACGTGCCGGACGAGAAGGAACGCAAACGGCGCCGGGGTCTGCGGATCGGCAAGCAGGGTGTCGACCTCATGACCCCGATCTCCGGGCTCATCGACCCGGAAACCCGGGCACTGCTCGAACCGGTGCTGGCGAAACTCGCCCGCCCCGGCATGAACAACCCGGACGATCCCGAATCACCGTCCGGTGATGTCGAATCCGAGGCCCTCGACCGGGATGCGCTGGCGAAGGCCGCGGCCCGCGACACGAGAACGGTGGTGCAGCGCAACCACGACGCGCTGAAGGTCGCCCTGCGGCAAATCTTGTCGTCGGGGGTGCTGGGCAGCCATCGGGGGTTGCCGGTCACGGCGATCCTGACCATGAC
>NZ_JBMBTE010000326.1:0-452 GCF_048897285.1 Rhodococcus sp. O3 | reverse complement strand
CAGATCCTGGCGGATGCGGCGTGTTCGGTCACCCCCGACGATCTGGTGAAACTCGGTGCGCATCTGCTCGCGTATCTGAACCCGGACGGGGACGTGCCGGACGAGAAGGAACGCACACGGCGCCGGGGTCTGCGGATCGGCAAGCAGGGTGTCGATCTCATGACCCCGATCTCCGGGCTCATCGACCCGGAAACCCGGGCGCTGCTCGAACCGGTGCTGGCGAAGCTGGCCCGCCCGGGCATGAACAATCCGGACGATCCCGAATCACCGTCCGGTGACGTCGAATCCGAGGCCCTCGACCGGGACGCGCTGGCCAAGGCCGCGGCCCGCGACACCCGCACCGCGGTGCAGCGCAACCACGACGCGTTGAAGGTCGCCCTGCGGCAAATCTTGTCGTCGGGGGTGCTGGACAGTCACCGGGGGTTGCCGGTGACGGCGATCCTGACCATGGG
>NZ_JBMBTE010000325.1:0-455 GCF_048897285.1 Rhodococcus sp. O3 | reverse complement strand
CTCGGCGACGGTGATCTCGTCGAACCCGACCCTGTGCGGCACCTTCCGCATCACCTTCGCCACCGCCGCGACATGCTCCGGCCCGATCGCACCGGAACGCGCCGCGACTGCCGTGGCGGGCAGTGCGGGTTCGAGGTCCTCACCGTCGAGGCAATGCCAGGTGCCGACCTTCTTGGCCCCCTTGACCCGCCGGGCCGCATCGGCGGCGGAGATCCGCAGCGTGCCGATGAGGAAGTCGTTGACCGAGCGGCAGCCGAGATGGCCCGGGATCATGCGTTCGGTGGTCTCGACGATCAGACGGTGCCCCACCGCCGACGCCTTGCGCAGGGAGGTTTCCAGGCGTTGCAGGACGGCGACGATGTCGTCGTTCGACAGTTTGGTCAGGTCGTCTTCGAGCAGGCCGTCGACCGCGGTGTCGAGGGCGGACAGCCGCGCCTCGACCACCGCACCCCCCA
>NZ_JBMBTE010000324.1:0-487 GCF_048897285.1 Rhodococcus sp. O3 | reverse complement strand
GTCCAACTCCACCCCGGGTTCGGGCACCACATAGCCGACCAGCCGATCCACCACACCCCGGTGCACACCCGCCACCGCCTGCTCGACCCCGTCGCACGCCCGCAGCGCGGATTCGACCTCACCGAGTTCGATGCGGAAGCCGCGGACCTTCACCTGCTGATCCGAACGGCCGACATACTCGAGTTCGAGCGTCCCCTCGTCACGGCGGCGCCACCGCACCAGATCCCCGGTGCGGTACATCCGCTGCCCCTTCGGTCCCGCGACGAACCGCGACGCGGACAGGCCGGGACGGTTGCGGTAGCCGCGGGCCAGGCCGGGACCGGCCAGGTACAGTTCCCCCACCACCCCGACCGGGACCGGCCGCAGCCGGTTGTCGAGCACTAGCTCGGCGAATCCCCGAATCGGGCCACCGATCGTCACGGACTCACCGGCCGTGAGCGGCCGGCCCGCGTTCGACTGGATCGTCGCCTCCGCCGGACCGTACGTG
>NZ_JBMBTE010000323.1:0-496 GCF_048897285.1 Rhodococcus sp. O3 | reverse complement strand
TACGTACGGTCCGGCGGAGGCGACGATCCAGTCGAACGCGGGCCGGCCGCTCACGGCCGGTGAGTCCGTGACGATCGGTGGCCCGATTCGGGGATTCGCCGAGCTGGTGCTCGACAACCGGCTGCGGCCGGTCCCGGTCGGCGTGGCGGGGGAGCTGTACCTGTCGGGCCCCGCCCTGGCGCGGGGATACCGGAACTGGGGTTCGCTGACCGCGTCGCGGTTCGTGGCCGATCCGTTCGGGGCCCCCGGGCAGCGGATGTACCGAACCGGCGACGTCGTTCGATGGAAGAAGTTCGGCGACAACATATTCGAACTCGAGTACCTCCACCGCTCCGACGATCAGGTGAAGGTCCGCGGCTTCCGCATCGAACTCGGCGAGATCGAATCCGCGTTGCGGGCGTGCGACGGTGTCGAGCAGGCGGTGGCGAGTGTCCATCGCGGTGCGGTGGATCGGCTGGTCGGCTATGTGGTGCCGAAACCCGGGGTGGAGCTGGAT
>NZ_JBMBTE010000322.1:0-528 GCF_048897285.1 Rhodococcus sp. O3 | reverse complement strand
TCGGTGGGCAGTGCCATCTCGTCGACCGGGAAACCGTGGCGGCGCTGCAGCAGCCGCAGCTCCTCACCGAACTCGGCGGCGGTGGCCGGACGCCGGTCCGGGGTCCGGGCCATCGCCCGCGCGATCGCCTCGGCCACGTCCTCGGGGATCCCGTGTTCCCGCAGGTCGGGTACCGGTTGCGTGGTGATCCGCAGGAACTGCGCGACCACCTGCTCCCCGCTGAGCCGTTCGAACGCGGCGTGGCCGGTCAGCGCGCTGAACACGGTGGCACCGAGGCCGTAGACGTCGGCCGCCGGGACGGGTGGATCCCCGGCCAGCACCTCCGGCGCGGTGTAGGCCGGCGACCCGGTCACGGTGCCGGTGGCGGTGCGGAAACCACCGGCGATCTGCGCGATACCGAAGTCGGCCAGCTGGGGCTCGTCGTAGTCGGTGAGCAGAATGTTCGCGGGTTTGACGTCGCGGTGCACGATCCCGAGCCGGTGCGCCGACTCGATCGCGCCGGCCATCTTCACCCCGAGCCGCAGTGCC
>NZ_JBMBTE010000321.1:0-580 GCF_048897285.1 Rhodococcus sp. O3 | reverse complement strand
GCCGGGCCGTCACCTGCGTCGCGACCAGCGAATTGCCGCCGAGCGCGAAGAAGTCGTCGTCCAAGCCGACCCGCTCGACACCGAGCACCTCGGCGAACACCGCGGCGACCGCCTGCTCGACCGGGGTCGTGGGTGCCCGGAACTCGCGCTGCACCACCTGCGGCGCCGGGAGTGCCTTGCGGTCGATCTTGCCGTTGATGTTCAGCGGCAGCGCGTCGAGCACGACCCACGCGGTGGGCACCATGTACGAGGGCAGCTCCGCCGCGACCCCGGCCGCGAGCGCCGACACCTCGACCGCCGCACCGTCCGCGGGGACGACGTAGCCGACGAGTTGCTCGCCCGTGTGCCGGTCGCTGTGCACGACGACGACGGCCTGGGACACCGAATCCTGGTTCCGCAGAACCGATTCGACCTCACCGAGCTCGATCCGGAAACCACGCACCTTCACCTGGAAATCGGTACGGCCGAGGTAGTCCAGCGAGCCGTCCGGCAGCCACCGCACCAGGTCACCCGTGCGATACATCCGCACCCCTGGGTTACCGAACGGGTTCGCCACGAACCGATCCGCCGTCAACTCCGG
>NZ_JBMBTE010000320.1:0-595 GCF_048897285.1 Rhodococcus sp. O3 | reverse complement strand
CACCGCCTACGTCACCTTGTTGCTGACTGTGCTGGCCGACGCCGAGAAACCGGTGCGCTACCTGTCCGGACGTTCGGTGTGGCAGGCATCGTCGGTCTACCGCGGCGGCGAAGCCAAGACCGATGCCCGCGACGCCCGGGTGATCGCCGATCAGTCCCGGATGCGTTCGGACCTGCCCGTTCTGCGTCCCGACGACGAGTTGATCCGTGAGCTGCAGATGCTCACCGGCCACCGCACCGATCTGGTCGCCGACCGTACCCGGACCATCAACCGGCTGCGTCAGCAACTCGTCGCGATCTGCCCCGGGCTCGAACGCGTCGCGCAGATCTCCTCGGACCGGGGCTGGGTGGTGCTGCTGGCCCGCTACCAGCGACCGAAAGCGATCCGCCGCGTCGGTGCGGCCCGACTGGCCACGATGCTCACCGGGGCCGGGGTGCGCCACGCCGAATCGATCGCCCGGGCCGCGGTCACCGCTGCGAAGGCGCAGACCGTGCGGTTGCCTGGGGAGGATGTCGCTGCCGAGCTGGTCGCCGAATTGGCGCAGGCGGTGATCGACCTCGACACACGTATCAACGTCGTGGACGCGGAGATCGAG
>NZ_JBMBTE010000319.1:0-604 GCF_048897285.1 Rhodococcus sp. O3 | reverse complement strand
TCGGAGTTGACGGCGGATCGGTTCGTGGCGAACCCGTTCGCCGGTGGGGCGAGCGGAGCGACGGGGGATGTCACTGCCGGGGCGCGGATGTATCGCACCGGTGACCTGGTGCGGTGGCTGCCGGACGGCACGCTGGACTACCTCGGCCGTACCGATTTCCAGGTGAAGGTGCGTGGTTTCCGGATCGAGCTCGGTGAGATCGAGTCGGTTCTGCGGAACCAGGATTCGGTGTCGCAGGCCGTGGTCGTGGTGCGTGCGGATGTGCACCTCGGCGAGCAGTTGGTCGCCTACCTCGTGCCCGACGGCGAGCTCGACCTCGACACGGTGAAGCACTCGGCGGCGCGGGAGCTGCCGTCGTACATGGTGCCGACCGCGTGGGTGGTGCTCGACGCGCTGCCGCTGAACATCAACGGCAAGATCGACCGGAAGGCGCTGCCCGCACCGGTGTTCGAGGCCGTGGCCTTCCGGGCCCCGGTCACCGCGATCGAGCAGATCGTCGCGGGTGTGTTCGCCGAGGTGCTCGGTGTCGAGCGGGTCGGCTTGGACGACGACTTCTTCGCGCTGGGCGGGAATTCGCTGGTGGCGACGCAGGTGACGGCCCGGT
>NZ_JBMBTE010000318.1:0-607 GCF_048897285.1 Rhodococcus sp. O3 | reverse complement strand
GTCGCCGCCGGCGCGCAGCACCTCGAAGGTCCACTCGTCGGTGGCGGTGAGCACCGCGACGTCGCAGGTGCCGCCGCCGAAGTCGAACACCGCGATGGTCGAGCCCTTGACGATCTTGGCGTCGTGCTGGCGCGAGTAGTGGAACGCGGCGGCGCGGGGTTCGGAGATCAGCGACACGTGGCCGCCGAGACCGGCGGCGGTGGCGGCCTCGCGCAGCACCGCCAGTTCGCGGCCGGACCAGGCCTCGGGGTGGGTGAGCACCACCTCGCCGGGCGGCTGGTTGTTGTGGGCCTGCAGGGCGCGGGTGTGCACGGTGCGCAGCACCGCGGCGATGGTCGCGGCGACCGGGACGTGGTGGCCGCGGACCGGCACCGACCGGTCGGACACGTGGGCCTTGGGGGCGGCGACGAACCCGGCCGGGTCGACGGTGGCCTGGTTGACGGCGACCTCGCCGGTGGCGATGCCGCCGTGCGGGTCGATGTAGACCGAGGAGGGCATCAGGTTGCTGGTGTGGGTCAGCGGCAGGGATTCGACCCGGTCCGGGCCGATGCGGTGTGCGGCCGAGGTGTTGGAGGTGCCGAAGTCGACCGCCAGGACCCAACTCATC
>NZ_JBMBTE010000317.1:0-614 GCF_048897285.1 Rhodococcus sp. O3 | reverse complement strand
GCGATCGCCGCGCTGTCCATCGCGGTGTGGGCGCACCACATGTACGCCACCGGCGCGGTGCTGCTGCCGTACTTCTCGTTCATGACGTTCCTCATCGCCGTCCCGACCGGCGTGAAGTTCTTCAACTGGATCGGCACGATGTGGAAGGGTCAGCTCACCTTCGAGACCCCGATGCTGTTCTCGGTCGGCTTCATCATCACGTTCCTCTTCGGTGGCCTGACCGGCATCATCCTGGCCAGCCCCCCGATGGACTTCCACCTGCACGACTCGTACTTCGTGGTCGCGCACTTCCACTACGTGCTCTTCGGCACCATCGTGTTCGCCACCTACGCGGGCATCTACTTCTGGTTCCCGAAGATGACCGGCCGCATGCTCGACGAGCGCCTCGGACGGTGGCACTTCTGGCTGACCTTCATCGGCTTCCACACCACCTTCCTGGTGCAGCACTGGCTCGGTAACGAGGGCATGCCCCGTCGCTACGCCGACTACCTGCCGACCGACGGCTTCACCACGCTGAACAGCATCTCGTCGGTGGGCGCGTTCATCCTCGGTGCGTCGACGCTGCCGTTCCTGTGGAACGTGTTCAAGAGCTACCGGTACGGCCAGGTCGTCAC
>NZ_JBMBTE010000316.1:0-619 GCF_048897285.1 Rhodococcus sp. O3 | reverse complement strand
GTCGGATCTGCAGGCGTTCGCGCATGCGGATGTGCCGTTCGAGCGGCTGGTGGAGGTGCTCAATCCGGCGCGGTCGACGGCGCGGCATCCGCTGTTCCAGGTCGGCCTGTCCTTCCAGAATCTCGCCCGGACCTCGCTCGAACTGCCGTCGGTCAGCGTCGAGGGCATCGACCTCGCCGGCGACACCTCGCAGTTCGATCTGCACTGGATCGTGCAGGACACCTACGACGAGGCCGGGGCTCCCACGGGGATCGGCGGTTTCGTGACCTATGCGACGGCGTTGTTCGACGAGTCGACGGTCGTCTCGTTCGTCGAGCGGTTCGTGCGGGTGCTCGAGGAGATCGTGGCGGATCCGTCGCGTCCGGTCGGGGATCTGGAGATCCTCGGTGCGGGGGAGCGGTCTCGGATCCTGGAGTCGTTCAACGACACTGCGCACGAGGTGGATGCGTCGGCGACGTTGGTGTCGCTGTTCGAGGCGCAGGCCGCCGCGACCCCGGACGCGCCGGCCCTCGAATTCGACGGTCGCACCTGGACCTACCGTCAGGTCGACGCGTGGGCGGGTGCGATCGCCCGGCAGCTGGTCGCGCGTGGCGTCGATCCCGAAGAGCGGGTCGCGCTC
>NZ_JBMBTE010000315.1:0-619 GCF_048897285.1 Rhodococcus sp. O3 | reverse complement strand
ATCGGATCTGCAGGCGTTCGCGCATGCGGATGTGCCGTTCGAGCGGTTGGTGGAGGTGCTCAATCCGGCGCGGTCGACGGCGCGGCATCCGCTGTTCCAGGTCGGCTTCTCGTTCCAGAACCTGAACGAGGCCAGCCTGGAACTCGACGACCTCGCCATTGCCCCGCTCGACCTCGAGCACCGGACCTCGCAGTTCGATCTGCACTGGATCGTGCAGGACACCTACGACGAGGCCGGGGCTCCCACGGGGATCGGCGGTTTCGTGACCTATGCGACGGCGTTGTTCGACGAGTCGACGGTCGTGTCGTTCGTCGGGCGGTTCGTGCGGGTGCTCGAGGAGATCGTGGCGGATCCGTCGCGTCCGGTCGGGGATCTGGAGATCCTCGGTGCGGGGGAGCGGTCGCGGATCCTGGAGTCGTTCAACGACACTGCGCACGAGGTGGATGCGTCGGCGACGTTGGTGTCGTTGTTCGAGGCGCAGGTCGCCGCGAACCCGGATGCCGTCGCCGTCCAGGCCGAGGGTATCGCGCTGACCTATCGCGAGTTCGACACGCGTACCAACCTGCTGGCGCGGCAGCTGATCGCTGCAGGAGTACGCGCGGAATCCACTGTGGCACTG
>NZ_JBMBTE010000314.1:0-918 GCF_048897285.1 Rhodococcus sp. O3 | reverse complement strand
GGTATGCGCCGCTCGGTGGAGTTGGTGATCGGCATGGTCGCGGTCGCGAAGGCCGGTGGCGCCTACGTGCCGGTGGATCCGGATCAGCCGGCGGAGCGGACCGACTACATTCTCGGCACCGCCGATCCGGTGTGTGTGCTGACCACGCGCGGTGAAGGCTTCGGGACCGAGAGTGATCGCCCCGTCCTGTTCGTCGACAACTTTGTGCCGCAGGACGATTCGGCGGCGGACGTTCCGGTCCGCGTGGCGACTCCGGCGCCGGAGCACACGGCGTATGTGATCTTCACGTCGGGTTCGACGGGTCGTCCGAAGGGTGTGGCGGTGCCGCATCGGGCGGTGGCGAATCAGTTGGTGTGGAAGGTTGCGGCGTTCGGGTTGGGGCCGGGCGATGCGGTGTTGCTCAAGACTGCGGCGACGTTCGACTTGTCGGTGTGGGAGTTCTGGTCGGCGTTGGTTTCGGGTGGCCGGTTGGTGGTGGCCGAGGCGGAGGGGCATCGGGATCCGGCGTATCTGCTGGGGTTGATGCGGTCGGCGTCGGTGTCGACGTTGCATGTGGTGCCGTCGATGCTCGAGGCTCTGTTGACGGCGGCGTCGTCTGCGGGTTCGGGTGGTGTGTTGGCGTCGTCGTTGCGTCGGGTGTTGGCGATCGGTGAGGCGTTGCCGGGGTCGGTGGCGCAGCGGTTCCGGTCGGTGAATCCGGGTGTGGGGCTGTTCAATCTGTACGGTCCGACGGAGGCTGCGGTGTCGGTGACCTGGCACGAGGTGTCGGATGCCGATGTGGTGGGTGTGCCGATCGGTGTGCCGGAGTGGAATGTGTCGGCGTTCGTGCTGGACGAGCGGTTGCGTCCGGTGCCGGTGGGTGTTGCGGGTGAGTTGTATCTGTCGGGTGTGCAGTTGGCTCGGGGGTATTTCGGTCGG
>NZ_JBMBTE010000313.1:0-920 GCF_048897285.1 Rhodococcus sp. O3 | reverse complement strand
CGCCTCGGTCACCAGCGGTGGCACACCCCCGAGCATGTCCTGCAGATCTGCATACCGTTCATCTCCGAGCGAAAGCCCTCTCGAACGGCCCAACTCTGCAGTCTCTGCGGTGGTGAAGCACATCTGTGCCGCGCTGATCCAGCGGCAGTCGATACCGCGCACCGGCGCCACGGCCGGTGGCGCGATCGTCCCGTGGACCGCCACGACCGCGACCGCCGACGGGCACCGTCCGAGCAACTCGGTGACCGTCTCGAGCACCGCCGCGGCACGCGTCGACCCCGCCGTCGCCACAACCACACACCGAGCGCTGTCGGCGGCGAGGGCCTCGACCTCGTCGTTCCACCGCGCACCTGGATCGGCTGCTCCCGCAGCCCCGCTGTCCGCCTCGACTTCCGAAACCGAGGTCAGGGCCGAGCTTGTCCCGGGGTTGCCGGAGCCGGACGGATCCGCGTGCTCATCGGCGACGTCAACCCACAGAACATCACGATCTCCCGCGCCTCCGCGGTGCAGCCAGCTGCCTATCAGGGTGCGCTTGCCGAACCCAGGAGGAGCCTGGATCACCGTCAGGCTGGCCTGCTGATCCAACACGGCGAACAACCGCGGACGCGGCACCGCATCGACGACCGACCGTGAGTTCGGTGCACCGGCACGAACGATGTCAACGGGAGCCACCAGCAGCATTCCTTTCGTCACCACACGGCGCCCCGTCGCCAATCGAACGTTCACACTATGTCCGAAGTGTGACAGAACATAATTCGAGTGACAAAAATAATAATGATCGTTGTGATGCGCTGCGGTTCGACGCAGTTGTCGGTCCGGAGTCGACACGTTTGATGATCGGTGGAGGCGTGATGAAGTCGACCTCGTCGATCACGGATCATCCGATCCGGGAAATCCTGCGTCCGGGTTCGGCCGGCCAC
>NZ_JBMBTE010000312.1:0-1106 GCF_048897285.1 Rhodococcus sp. O3 | reverse complement strand
ACCGGACCTCACCGGCATCCACCCCACGATCGGCCCGCCACGACGTCACCTCCACCGCCGCCTCCGCCGGACCATAGGTGTTCCACACCGGCACCGACCACAACGCCGACACCCGATCGACCACCGACCAGGTCAACTCCTCACCCCCGGCCGACAGATACCGCAACCGCGACCCCGCCAGCGACACCCCCGACTCCACCATCGCCGCCATCACCGTCGGCACCAACTCCACGAACACCGCACCCGAATCCACGATCCGCCGACCCAGATACTCCAGATCCCGCTCACCACCCTCACGGATCAACTCGCACCGCGCCCCCACCAGCACCGGCCACAACACCTCCGGCACCGCCGGATCGAAACTCGGCGACGTCTTCTGCAACACCACCTCACCGACCCCCACCGGGAACTCCGACTGCCGCCACCGCACCAGATTCACGATCGCCTCGTGCGACACCACGATCCCCTTCGGCCGCCCCGTCGACCCCGACGTATAGATCACATACGCCGCCGACCCCGGCACCACCGACAACCCCGCCGCCGGCAACCCCGACCCCGACGCCTGCGACCACTGCGGCGAATCCACCAACACCACCAACGCCCCCGACGCCGACAACACCGACGAAAAACGCTCCGCCACAACCGAAGACGTCACCACAACCACCGGATCGGCATCGGAGACCATGAACTCCACCCGCTCGAGCGGATACCCCACATCCACCGGAACGAACGCGCCACCGGCACACACCACCGCCCACGACGCCACCACCGACTCCACCGACCGCGGCAACAACACCACCACCCGCGACTCGGCCGACACCCCCATCGACGCCAACACCCCCGCGGACCCGAACACCCGCTCCCCCAACCGAGCGAACGACACCACCGCACCCTCATCCGACGAGACCGCCACCGCATCCCCGAACGCGGCCACCGCCTCACCGAACAACACCGGCAGCACCGACGAACACCCCACACCCGGACCCAACGGCAACAACCCCACCGCCGTCACATCCGAGATCACCGACGCCGCCGCCTCCACCGACGACAACACCGACACCCCACCAACCCGCACACCCACATCCACCGCACACTGCGCCAGCACG
>NZ_JBMBTE010000311.1:0-1270 GCF_048897285.1 Rhodococcus sp. O3 | reverse complement strand
CGCTTGCCGGCATCGAGGTGCAGATGCCCGAGGACGCTCCCGCCACGGTCGTAGACGACGATGTGGTCCCCGTCGCGCAGCACGGTGACCTTCTGCCCGGCCCGGTGAGCACCGACGCTCACCGAGGACCACCCGA
This sequence comes from Rhodococcus sp. O3, assembly GCF_048897285.1. NCBI lineage: Bacteria > Bacillati > Actinomycetota > Actinomycetes > Mycobacteriales > Nocardiaceae > Rhodococcus > Rhodococcus sp. O3. Next base: position 1,134 of record NZ_JBMBTE010000311.1, on the reverse strand, counting down.
CCCGGATCACCCCCTTCGGGGAGACCGGCACCGAGGACACGGTGACATCGTGCTGGATGGGCAGATGTTCGGGACCGCCGAGGACCGGGGCGGCGTGCCAGGCCTGCAGCGGCGGCATGTTCCACACGCTGTGCCGGCGTTCGGTGTTGTAGAAGCGCCGGTAGCGATCGCACAGATCCTGCAGCTGCGCGATCGTCGCCGGCGCCGGCCGGTCGGCGAGCCACCGCTTGAAGGTGCGGTGATGCCGTTCGACCTTGCCGCAGGTCTGCGGGTGATAGGGGCTCGAATGGATCAGCCGGGCCCCGGCCGCGGTGACGTGCCGGGTGAACCGGGAGATCCCGCCCTTGGTGAACCGGGACGTGAACGCGGCCCCGTTGTCGGACAACACGATCGCCGGGACCCCGAACTCGGTGAACGCGGCCTCGATCGCGGTGATCGCCCCGGCCGCGGTTTCGGCGTCGGCGGCGACCTGCGCGAGCAGGGTGCGGGTGCAGTCGTCGAGGACCTCGAAGACCACCGCGGCGGCCCCGTCGGCGAGCCGGACCGTGGTGGCGTCGATCTGGTAGCAGTCCCGCGGCCGGGCGTAGGCGAACCGCCGCCAGGACGACCGGGGGCGTTTGCGCGGTGCGTCGATCACCAGCCGGTGCCGGCGCAGGATCTTGTGGATCGTGGCCCGGCACGGCACGGTCCGGCCCTCGGCCTCCCAGTGTTGGTCGCGGGCCAGCCGGGCCAGGTGGTAGCCGATGGTGTCGGCGCCGTTGTCGGGGCCCAGGGTTCGGCGCAGCCGCACGATATCGGCCTCCACCTCGGGTGGGGTGTGGTGTGGGCAGGTGGCGGGCCGGTGGGATCGTGGGGTCCACCGGCCCTGTTCCTGGATGCGTTTTTTGTGGCGGTAGGCGGTGGCGCGGGAGATGCGGTTGTGGGCGCACCAGCCGGCGAAGTCGCCGTCGAACACGTCGACGCCCTCGGTGATCGCCATGGTCAGTGCGGCATCGAGCAGCTTCATGCGGGCATCCGATCTGGTCACAGGCACAGTCTGTGACCGGTTCCGGTGTCCGCACCCACGAGGACAGCAGCGTGTCTCACATCTGGGTAGACATCCGGTGTCTCACATCAACCCAGACTGAACAGCGG
>NZ_JBMBTE010000310.1:0-1311 GCF_048897285.1 Rhodococcus sp. O3 | reverse complement strand
GGGTTAATGGCCAGAATGTGTGTACAGAATCGCCGATTTCGGGGGTCTGATCTCTACCGATAGCGATCCGAACATGCTCTGACAGCATGTTCGGTGTCGGTTCCCCGGAATGCCCCGGTCTGTGGTGTATGCGGATCCAAGCTGGTCAAGAACGGCACCACCACCGCGGGCCGCACCCGATGGCGCTGTAGGAGCTGCGGCGCCTCCACGACCCGGTCCCGCCCGGACATCACCCGCAAAGCCCAACTGGACGCGTTCCGGGCGTGGCTGCTCGACGGCCGTCCACCCACCCAGCTGGCCTCCAGCGCCCGCACCTTCCGCCGCACCACCTCCTGGTGCTGGAACATCGAGATCCCACCCCCGGCCCCGGCGACCACCCCCGCCGATCTGGTGATCCTCGACGGCACCTACTTCCAGTCCTGGTGCCTGCTGATCGCCACCGACGGCCACCACGTGATCGACTGGCAGTGGTGCGACCGCGAAAAGAAGATCGCCTGGCAACAGATCCTCGGGCGTCACCCGGCCCCGACCGTCGCCGTCATCGACGGCGGCACCGGCCTGCACGCCGCGATCGCCGAACAGTGGCCCACCACCCGCATCCAACGCTGCTACTTCCACATCTTCCAGGTCGTCCGCCGCCACCACACCCTCACACCCCGGCTCGAGGCCGGCCGCGAAATCCTCGCCCTGACCAGGGCATTGATGAACGTCCGCGACATCGACCAGGCCGTGCTGTGGCTGGGCGCCTACGCCGCCTGGGAAACGCGCTGGGACAGCTTCCTGCGGCACCGCACCTACGCGAAAACACACCTGGCCCGGCCCCGCGGCGTCCCGGACGATCAACCCTGGTGGTACACCCACCGGGACCTACGCAAGACCCGGGGACTGTTCCGCCGGCTGATCGCCGACAACCACCTGTTCACCTGGATCGACCCGGACCTCACCGACCACGCCCACCCGTTGCAGCGGACCACCTCACCGCTGGAGGGCGGCCCGAACAAGGCCCTCAAGGACCTGTTCCGAGCACACCGCGGACTGCCGACCGAACACGCCCGCCGGGCCGCGGAATGGAAACTCAACAGTCTCACCGCCGAACCCCGTGACCCCTGGACACTGGTCCGGCCCGAGCACTACGCACCACCCCGAACCAGGCACCGCGACGCCACCGCGGACGAACCGATCGGGCCCACCATGGGCACCGACTTCAGCTGGGAGGACGGCAACGGTCTACAACACGGCTGGGCGGGCCGATCACCCCGGTGAACCCGAGCGACACACCGGCAGCCATACACACATTTTGGCCATTAACCC
>NZ_JBMBTE010000309.1:0-1313 GCF_048897285.1 Rhodococcus sp. O3 | reverse complement strand
CGTGATGCTCCTATGAGCCGTCAACCCCGGCTTTGGGGTTGAGGACCCGGAAAATCTCGCGGGCAACAGCGCGTTTGAGGCAGCGGGTGATCTCGCGTTTGGTCTTGCCTTCGGCCAGGCGCCGGTCCCGATAGGCCTGCGTCCGCGGATCGATCTTCAGCCGGGAGAGCACGACGGTGTGCAAGGCCCGGTTGGCCTGCCGGTCACCGCCTCGATTGAGGCGGTGCCGGCACCGCTGCCCGGACGACGCCTGGATCGGCGCCACCCCGCACAAGTTCGCCAGCGCGGCCTCGGAGACGATCCGCTCCCGGTTGTCACCGATGGTGATCAACAGTTGCGCGGCGGTGTCGAACCCGACCCCGGGCAACTCGAGCAACGCCGGGGCGGCCCGCCGGGTCAGCATTTGCAGGTCCCGGTCCAAGGCAGCGATCTCCACGCTCAGGTGCTGATAGCGCACCGCGATCGACCGCAGCGCGGTTTCCGCGGCCGCGGCCACCCCACCGGAGGCCACCGGCCCCGGGTCCAGGCTCGCACACACGCGGATCAGCCGGGCCCGGGTCAGGCCCCGCAACCGCTCCCGGACCTCGTCCGGGGCGGTGACGAGCATCGACCTCAACGACGTCAACGCCTCGCTGCGGGCCTTGACCGCGGCCCGGCGAGTGGTGTGCAACAAGCGAATCGACTCGACGTCCCCGTCCCGGGACTTCGGGCAGGTGGTGGCACGACCGGAGGCGACGGCCACCGCGGCGGCGTACGCGTCGACGGGATCGGACTTGCCGCGTCGGCGGCGGGCGGATCGGTCCGGGCGATTGACCTCGACGACCGCCAACCCGGCCTCGCGCAGCACGCCGGTCAGTGCGGCACCGTAGCTGCTGGTGCCCTCGATCCCGACACCGGTGATCGTGCCGGCCGCCGACGCCCACGTCAGCAACCGGCGGTAGCCGTCGGCGGTCGTGGGAAACTCGCGGTCGTCGATCGGGCGACCGAGGTGGTCGACCAGGGCGGCGTGGTGGGTGTCGCGGTGGGTGTCGACACCGAGGTAGACCTCGATGCTGACAGCGGTGTCGGTGTCGGTCATGCTGGACACGGTCATTCCCTTCATCAGGTTGGCCACGTATCGGTCGGGACCGGGTGGACAACACAGTGATGGGACTTGTTGGAGTCAGGCTCCTATCAGGTCACACCCGCCCGGCCGATCGCGTACTGCACGACCGGCCGGGCGGGGCCGACACATCACGAGAAGGACAACCGAGGCGTCAGCGCGATTTCGGGTCAGACCCCGCACAACCGGACCACCCCAGTATCACTGCGTG
>NZ_JBMBTE010000308.1:0-1325 GCF_048897285.1 Rhodococcus sp. O3 | reverse complement strand
TACCAACTTATGGGCAACTTGGATTTCTGACAGATCATTGACGACCTAGAAGACATTGCGGTCGAGCAAGCGTCCGAGAAGCGAGTGATCCCTCACCTCGCAGTAAGTGGCGCCTTTCGCTGTCATGACCACGTCACGCCAGGCCGCGGCAGACTAACTTGTCCAGTGGTCCTCGAAGGTTCCACGGAGAACCGTGTCGCTGATGCCTGGTGGGCCAGGCTCGGGAGGGCCGGGCAGCGACCTCCGGAGACTGGCCCATCCATGGAGTCTTCCCACAGTTCTTCCGTGCTCGCAGTGTCGTCCTCACCCACGATTGGATCCTCGAGCGCCACGTCGTAGCCGTCGATTTCGGGTTCGTTCTCCGGGGCTGGATCGTGCGGACTGTCACAGTGGATCCTTCCGGGCCGGTCGGTCCGGGGCGTGCCAGTGGGTATTGCTCTGCAAGAAGGCCGCACCGCCACTCCACCGCTGCGATGCGTGCAACACCGATCAGATATGACTGTGCGTATTCCGGTCTCTCCCAGAGTCTGACATTCTTCTGGGGTCAGGCATGGATCCCGAGCATTCGAATTCCTATGGTGCCGAACTGGGCAGATCGGGATTCCGTCGGCTGAAGGGCCCTACCGACCGTCTCGCGATTGTGATGTAATCCACTCGTCGCCACCCTCCCCTGTGTGGCGATACAGACCCCGTCGGCGCCCCTAGCTTCAGCCGGCGGGGTCTGCTCCACTCCAAGAACTACCGCAGCACAGGAAGTCCTGTCACGATTGGACACGGGTCCAGTACTTCCGAGCACGCGGGGGATGCTTGGCGGTATCTGGATCCTCCCACGCCACCCACCACAGTGCCCCGCCTCGTCGGGAGGAAGCGGAGCACTGAATCGGCTACCCCTAACGCACCACGTGCAGCCAGTTGCAGCCACTAGCAGTCTACGGCGGTGAGAATTTGCCCGAACGCGACAGCGCCCCGCCTCCCAGCGAACAGAGACGGGGCGCCTGGGGCCGCAGAGAACAGTCGGGGGTCGATCTCTGCGGCCAACCGCGTAATCGGACAGAACAGACCGAGCGTTACGAAGTTGCAGGCTCGGCATTCCCACCGGCGCCGAGGATCACCTGGTACTTCTCGATCCTGACGTGGTCCCCATCGTTGAGCGTCGTCACAGAGTCGATCATGTAGGTGATCTGCGACGAGGAGTCCTGGACCGTACTCACGCGCGGCGCCATTGACCATGAGCCGAATCTCCTGCTGATGAAGACAACACCGGTGTTGAACTTGACCTGCGCGCGAGTCGTTGTCATCCTTGAGCCCGGCCGTGGAGTATGCGG
>NZ_JBMBTE010000307.1:0-1344 GCF_048897285.1 Rhodococcus sp. O3 | reverse complement strand
CCGCGACACCCTCACCCGCCAGCGTGCCGAGCGCACCGAGCAACTCGACCGCGTCAAGGAACTGGTCCGCGACCTGACGGCACAGCGTGACCAGCTCACCGACGCCGTGCACCGCGACGAGGTGGCCCGCGCGCAGGCGGCGTTACGGATCGAACAACTCGAACAGACCATCCTCGAGCAGCACGGCATCGGCCTCGACGACCTGATCGCGGAGTACGGCCCCGATGTCCCGATGCCGCCCAGCCCGCTGGAGATCGCCGAGTACGAGCAGGCCCGCGAGCGCGGCGAACAGGTGGTCGCACCCCAGCCGGTCCCGTACGACCGGGCCACACAGGAGCGCCGCGCCAAGCGGGCGGAGAAGGACCTGGCGACGCTCGGCAAGGTCAATCCGCTCGCTCTCGAGGAGTTCGCGGCGCTCGAGGAGCGCTACAACTTCCTGGCAACCCAACTCGAGGATGTCAAGAACGCCCGCAAAGACCTGCTGTCGGTGGTCGCGGAGGTCGATGCGCGCATCCTGCAGGTGTTCACCGAGGCGTACGCCGACGTGGAACGCGAATTCGAGCAGGTCTTCGCGAAGCTGTTCCCCGGCGGTGAGGGCCGGCTGGTGCTCACCGACCCGTCCGACATGCTCACCACCGGTATCGAGGTGGAGGCGCGGCCACCGGGCAAGAAGGTCAAGCGCCTGTCGCTGCTGTCCGGTGGCGAGAAGTCGCTGACGGCGGTCGCGATGCTCGTGGCGATCTTCCGCGCCCGGCCGTCCCCGTTCTACGTCATGGACGAGGTGGAGGCAGCCCTCGACGACACGAACCTGCGTCGTCTCATCGGTCTGTTCGAACAGTTGCGGGAGAAGTCGCAGCTGATCGTGATCACTCACCAGAAGCCCACCATGGAGATCGCCGACGCGCTGTACGGCGTGAGCATGCGCGGCGACGGAATCACCCGGGTGATCTCACAGCGGCTGCGAGGCCGGGACGTGGGCGGTCAGGATGTGGGTGGTCAGGACGTGAACGGGACCGACACGGACGTCGCCGAGGAGAACGCCACGGGCGGTGATCTCGTTCCCCGCGCCTGAAACCCGCGGTCGGGCCTGACAGTATGGGTGCGTGAGTACCGCAGCCTGGATAATCATCGCGGCCGTCTTGGCGGTCGTCCTCGTCGCACTCGTCGTCGGTCTGACGCTGTACCGCAGGCGGCAGGTGTCGCTGACCTCGACGCCGACCAAGGAGATCGAGGTCGAACCCAAGGACCGATCCGGTGGGTACAAGGCCCAGAGCGGGTTCTCCTTCAGTCAGGGTTCGACCGCGACGGCGCCGAAACCCGTCGAACGGCCGGCGCCTGCACCAC
>NZ_JBMBTE010000306.1:0-1373 GCF_048897285.1 Rhodococcus sp. O3 | reverse complement strand
ACCACGCGATCGATACCCAGATCCCGGCCCCGCGCACCGGGCCATTCCTCCCACCGCCAGATCTGCTTGATCCGTGCCCCGAACTCAGGACTCGACCGAAGAGCAAGATCAGCCACATATTCGAAAGCGGAACCCAGTGCACTCGTATCCGAAGACTCCTCGGCAAGAGTCCGAAGCAGCCCATCCAGTGGGCCACGTTGAGTGCCGATGCCAGCAACCTCGGGAACAGCGGGAAGAAGTGAATGAGAGTCAGCAAAATATGTCACCGATGGGGTCCTGGTCTATGCGTGCGTGTGTATGTCGAGAAAGATGTGTCACCAGCGGATCCCTCTCCATTACTTCCCAGAGGCCGCATTCACCTCACGGACACGGTCGGCGGCTATTCATGACAGAAGTAGCTGACGACCCGCGTGCAGGCGCTGCAGCTGCCCTGAACCGATACCTGACCGCTAGCATGCTGAACACCATACACGACACCCAAGGAAACGAAACCGAACTGCCCTGGGCTACAGCATCATTCACTGCACGATGCATGCATCATGCAGCTTTTTGGTGAGATGAGAATCCGATAGGTCCACCGGTCGCACAGGGCCAAACCCTGCCCGAATACTGTTACACCTTTCGCGGTACACCCCGTTGCTTTCCGAAGACCGGGTCTGTTCGTCGCCGTGGTCCGGCGGGCCGACACGGGATCACCGCGGCAGTCCTCGCGGGCTCGCACTACGGCGCGGGGGGGCTTCCTGTTCGACGCTGGGCACTGTCACCCCACGACCTGCCTTAAGCTGCAACAGCCGGGCCAGACGATTCATGGTCCGGCAGCCCCGCCAGAAACATGCCTGGAGCCGTCTACGACTTGCCCGTACGGGCTTGGACACATGCAAGGCAACGCAATCGCCTTCCGCTGTTTGGATCCGCCATGAAATCGTGGCCGAACAACTCTTGATGTCCTCTATTGCGCTCGCACGCTTGGCAGTTTCGCCATCCATTCTTCAGTCTCGTGTTCTCCGGCGTGAACTCATGTCCAGCCGGGCAGAACTGCGCCGTTACACGTTTCACCTCGAGACACACAAGACAACGGCGTCCTTTCGTCGGGTCGCTCGCGTCGATCACATACTCATGCCCGTGCTTTGGGACGTGATCGGCATTGAGACGGCACAGCACGCAATTGCGCTGCCCCTTCGCGGTGTACTCGGTGGTTTCCTCCGTGAACTCATGACCATGAATGCAATGCGTGGGGGGCGTGTTCAACTTGCGGCACGTGAGGCAACGTCGCCTCTTGACTGGACCGTCGGGGTCTGGAACAAACGAGTGTCCAAACTGTGGGACATGCGTCCGGTCCCAGGTGCATTGCCGACAATATCGTTTGCCGTCAC
>NZ_JBMBTE010000305.1:0-1402 GCF_048897285.1 Rhodococcus sp. O3 | reverse complement strand
CGCAACAGCGCGTCCCGGACCCGGCCGCGGATCCCGCGACCGGGCGCGAGACCGCTGCCGATCGGCGGCAGGCCGCGTGAGGGCAGGTACAGCGGGTGCGGGGACAGCTCGATCCAGGGGATGCCGAGCCGTTCGGCGGCCATGCCGCCCCCGGCGGTGATGACGTCGGAGACGACCAGGTCCGGCAGCAGCGCGCTCAGGTCGGGCAGGATCTCGGTCGCGATGTGCGCGGCGCGGGCGTGGAGCTTGGCGCCGGCGTCGGCGTCGTCGTCGCCCGGTCGCGGGTCCAGTCCTTTGAGCAGCGCGAACGTGACGCCGGGAAGGTCGGTACCCAGCCAGCGTTCGCCGGTGAACAGGATCGGATCGTCCCCCGCCTCCGCCAGCCGCCGGCACAGTTCGATCGCCGGGATCGCATGTCCGGCATCAGGTCCGGCCACCACCGCAACTCGCATCGCACCAGCCTGTCACATCGCGCGGGCCGCGCGACCGGGACCGGTCAGGCGAGGCCGTGTTCGGCGAGCACGGACAGTGCCGCGTCGTGCGCCGCGGCCCGGTCCGCCGGGACGAGGCCGATGCGGGTACGCCGATCGAGGATGTCGTCCGCGTCGAGCGCTCCCTCGTGGGTGACCGCGAACTCGAGTTCGGCGCGGCACACGTCCAGTCCGGGTGCGACGGGCGCGAGTCCCGCCGGGTCGGCGGCGAGCAACGCTGCCTCGGTCCCGTAGCGACTCACAAGGGACACCGGTGCCGACAGCCGGGCGAGTGCCGTCCGGTCGGCGGCCCCGACCAGCGGTATCCGGTGGGTGTTGCAGGGCCCGGCCGGCAATCCGGTGGCGGCGGCGGCAGCGTCCACCGCATCCTGCGCCATCTTCCGGTAGGTGGTCAGCTTGCCGCCGACGATGCCGATCGGACGGCCCTCGCCGCGGACGACCGCATGCTTGCGGGACAGGTCCGCCGTGGCGCCGTCCCCGTCGGCCGTTCGCAGGAGCGGGCGCAGCCCGGAATAGGTGGCGAGCACGTCGTCGCGGGTCAGCACGGTGGTGAGCGCCGAGTTGACGGTGTCGAGCAGGAAGTCGATCTCGCCGTCGGTCGCGTGCGGGACGTCGGGGATGTCGCCGGGGGCGTCCTCGTCGGTGAGACCGAGGTAGATCCGCCCGAGCTGGGCGGGCAGGGCGAACACGAACCGGTTGGTCGCGCCCGGAACGGGAACGGTGAGCGCCGCGGCGGGGTGCCCGAGGACGGCCGCGTCGAGGACCAGGTGGGTGCCGCGGCTGGGGCGCAGCGCGATCGAGGGATCGACGTGGCCGGCCCACACCCCCGCCGCGTTGATCACCGCGCGGGCCCGCACGGTCAGGTCCTCGTCGGTGATCTCGTCGTGCAGGACCGCCGTCTGGGCGGTGGC
>NZ_JBMBTE010000304.1:0-1407 GCF_048897285.1 Rhodococcus sp. O3 | reverse complement strand
CCCGGTCCCGGTCGAACGGCGCGTTGTAGGCCAGGATCAGCCGTCCGGCGGTGAGCGCGACCAGCTGGGCGAACGCCTCCGGCCAGCGCGGTGCGCCGATCAGATCGGCGGCAGTGATCCCGTGCACCGCGTGCGCGCCGGGTTCGATCTCCACCGGGCTGCAGTCGACGAGAGTGTCGAGCAGGACTGCACCGGTGGTGGCATCGATGGCCGCGATCTCGACGATCGAGCCCCCGAGCCCGGTGGTCTCCACATCGACGATGCAGGCCGCACCGTCGGCGAGCACGGCCGTCGCCCACGCCCGCGGGGACTCGATCTTCTTCGGCACGGGTTTCTCCTTAGCTCCGGTCATCGTGGTCGACGGTCCCGGCATCACAGCGAGGGACACGGATCGTCCACGGCGGTGAGGCGATAGACCTTGCCTGCGGCGGTGATGTGGAGGCTGTCGGCCTTGATCACCCGCGACGCGGCCGGGTTCGGCGCCCTGCCCGGTATCGGTGTCGCGGGAACGGATGACGGTGCACGCCACGCGCGCACCGAGGTGGCCGGCGGCCTCGAATCCGTCGACGCGCAGCGTGCGGCGGGACGTCCGGCGGGGGACGTCGGTCCACAGCTGGCCGATGCGGATCTCGTCGCGGCGGCGGTTGGTGACGGTCTCGGTCATGACAACCTCTCGTGTTCGCAGGTCGGAACTTCGTGTGGATCCGGTGGTCGTGGTGCGGCCAGACCGTACGCACCGGCTTCTCCAGGCACGGCCCCCGCGAACCGCAGCCGGTACCGCCGGGGCGCTCGGGTTCCCGAGCGCCCCGGAAGGACGGAGCAGGTCAGGCGGCGGTTTCGGTCTCGACTACCCGCGCGCCGTCGACGATGCGCACCGCTTTCCCGTCGGCGTCGCGCAGCCCGCGGATCTCGCTGTAGGGGACGCGATCTGTCCACGATCCGTCGCCGAGCGAGCCGACGGTCACGGACTTCGCATTGACCCGGAGCACCCGGTGGTAATGCCCGGCGTAGAGGACCAGATCGCCCACGGCGATCACCTCGCGGCTGTAGGCGGTGGCGGTGCCCTCGGCGAGCTGGTGTGCGCGCACGCCTTCCCAGTAGGCGATCGCGTCGGCCGTGTGGTCGATCTCGGCGAGCACCCGCTCGCGGTAGCTGCCGGTCGCGGCCTCGTGCGTCTCGACGTACTTCTCGCCGGTCTGCTTGTTCGTGTGCAGGGTGCGGGAGTAGCCGTCGCGGTCACGTTCGAGTCGGCGCAGCTCGGCGGTCAGCTTCTCGATCCGGCGCGCCACGGTGACCGGGGCGTAGCGGCGGTCGGTGGTCTTGGCGGCGGCGTCGGCACGGCCGCACGCGGTGGCCGCGTCCCGCTCGGCTCCCACTGCCTTGCCCAGTGCGTTCCAGGACTTGTCG
>NZ_JBMBTE010000303.1:0-1431 GCF_048897285.1 Rhodococcus sp. O3 | reverse complement strand
GGTCAAGTCCCGTGAGGTGGTGTGCGACGTCGTCGCGTGATTCCTCGTTGTCGGGTCATGCGGTCAAAGCCGGTGACACCTCCTCGGCAGGCTCAGTGATGTTCTGAGCGGTCTTATCGCGACGAGAACGGGCGAGGACGTCGAGTCCGAGATATCGGCGACCTTCGATCCACTCGTCGTGCTGCTCGGCGAGGACGGCACCAACGAGCCGGACCAGCGCAGTCCGATCTGGGAAGATCCCGACGACGTCGGTTCTGCGGCGGATCTCCTTGTTCAGCCGCTCCTGCGGATTGTTGGACCAGATCTGCCGCCAGATCTGCTTCGGGAACGAAGTGAACGCCAGCAGATCCGCTCGCGCTGCATCGAGATGTTCGGCCACCTTCGGCAGCTTCTCCTCCAGCGCATCGATCACCCGATCATATTGGGCATGAACAGAATCCGAGTCGGGTTGATCGTAGACCGAATGCAACAGGGTCTTCACCCACGGCCACGACGCCTTCGGGGTCACCGCCATCAAGTTGGTCGAGTAGTGGGTGCGGCACCTCTGCCAAGATGCTCCCGGCAAGGTCGCACCGATCGCTCCGACCAGGCCGGCATGAGCATCGGAGGTCACCAACTGGACCCCGGACAAGCCTCGGGCAACGAGCCCGCGGAAGAAGGCCAGCCAACCGGCACCGTCTTCGGCAGAGGTGACATCGACACCGAGAATTTCACGGTAACCGTCAGCGTTGACGCCGACCGCGACCAAGGTGTGCACGTTGACGACGCGCCCGTTCTCGCGGACTTTGAGCACGAGAGCATCGGCGGCAACGAACGTGTACGGACCTTGATCCAAAGGCCGGTTGCGGAAGGCCTCGACCTGCTCGTCGAGCTCTTTCGCCATAACGCTGACCTGCGATTTCGACAGCGACGTGATGCCGAGGGTGTCGACGAGTTTCTCCATCCTTCGGGTCGAGACCCCGAGCAGATAACACGTGGCGACCACGGTGGTGAGGGCCCGTTCGGCGCGTTTGCGACGTTGCAGCAGCCAGTCCGGGAAATACGATCCTTGCCGCAGTTTGGGGATGGCGACGTCGAGAGTTCCGACCCGGGTATCGAAGTCCCGGTGCCGGTATCCGTTGCGGGTGTTGACCCGTTCGTCAGAGCGTCGACCGTAGCCGGCGCCGCACAGTGCGTCGGCTTCGGCGCCCATCAGGGCGTCGAGGAACATCGACAACAGCTCGCGCAGCAGGTCGGGGCTGGCGCCGGTGAGTCGGTCGTCGACAAGCTGGCGCAGGTCGATATCGTGGGCAGTGGTCATCGCGTGGTCCTGTCTCGAGTGACTTTGGTCGGTCTCTCTGAGGATCACGCGGTGACCGTCTTTCGTTCGGTTACGACACGCCAGCAAGCTCATTCAGCTGTGGCTCGTACACCACTCTGATGGACGCAACC
>NZ_JBMBTE010000302.1:0-1431 GCF_048897285.1 Rhodococcus sp. O3 | reverse complement strand
GGTCAAGTCCCGTGAGGTGGTGTACGACGTCGTCGCGTGATTCCTCGTGGGTGGATCAGGCAGTCAAGGCCGGTGTCACCTCCTCGGTCTCCTCGGTGACACTGTCGGCGGGCTTGTCGGTGCGGGAGCGAGCGAGTACGTCGAGGCCGAGGTAGCGGCGGCCTTCGATCCACTCATCGTGCTGTTCGGCCAGCACCGCCCCGACCAGTCGGATCAGCGCAGTCCGGTCCGGGAAGATCCCCACCACGTCGGTCCGGCGGCGGATCTCCTTGTTGAGGCGCTCCTGCGGATTGTTGCTCCAGATCTGTTTCCAGATCTGCTTCGGGAACGCGGTGAACGCCAACAGATCCGACCGTGCAGCGTCGAGGTGATCGGCCACCTTCGGCAACTTCTCGGTGAGCGCATCGATGATCCGATCATATTGTGCGTGAACGGAATCCGCGTCGGGCTGGTCGTACACGGAGTGCAGCAGTGTCTTCACCCAGGGCCACGACGACTTCGGGGTCACCGCCATCAGGTTCGTCGAGTAGTGGGTACGGCACCGCTGCCAGGAGGCACCGGGCAGAGTCGCGCCGATTGCCGCGACGAGGCCGGCGTGGGCATCGGAGGTCACCAGTTTCACCCCGGTCAGCCCGCGGGCGACCAACCCACGGAAGAAGGTCAGCCAGCCGGCGCCGTCCTCGGCGGAGGTGACGTCCAGCCCCAGGATCTCGCGGTAGCCGTCGGCGTTGACCCCGACCGCGACCAGGGCGTGCACGTTCACCACCCGTCCGTTCTCGCGGACCTTGAGGACCAGGGCGTCGGCGGCGACGAACGTGTACGGGCCCGCATCGAGGGGTCGGTTCCGGAAGGCCTCGACCTGGGTGTCGAGGTCTTTCGCCATCACCGAGACCTGCGACTTCGACAGCGAGGTGATCCCGAGGGTATCGACGAGTTTCTCCATCCGCCGGGTCGAGACCCCGAGTAGATAGCAGGTCGCAACAACCGAGGTCAGGGCACGTTCGGCGCGTTTGCGCCGTTGCAGCAACCAGTCCGGGAAGTACGAGCCGGACCGCAGCTTGGGAATGGCCACGTCGAGGGTGCCGACGCGGGTATCGAAGTCGCGGTGCCGGTAGCCGTTGCGAACGTTGACCCGTTCGTCGGAGCGTTGGCCGTAGTCGGCGCCGCACAGGGCATCGGCCTCGGCGCCCATCAGGGCATGTATGAACATCGTCAGCAGCTCGCGCAGCAGGTCGGGGCTGGCGCCGGTGAGTCGGTCTTCGACAAGCCGGCGGAGGTCGATATCGTGGGCATTGGTCATCGCGTGCTCTTTCGTCGAGTCGAGTTGGTAGCTCTCTCGAAGAATCACGCGATGACCGTCTTTCGTCCGGTTACGACACGCCGATCAGTTCGTTTGGTTCCGGCTCGTACACCATCCTGATGGACGCAACC
>NZ_JBMBTE010000301.1:0-1523 GCF_048897285.1 Rhodococcus sp. O3 | reverse complement strand
ACCGTCGCCGAACGGCTGCACGCGGCGATCACTCGCGTGGTGCGCGCCGTGCTGTCGGCGGGCCCGGTGCCGGTCGAGGCTCCGGCGCGCGTCGTACCGGTCGGTTCGGTGCGCTGCGTCGTCGAGGCGCGACCACCGCCGAGCATCCGTCGGAGGGGACCACCCGTCGCGGTCGCCTGAACCGCACGTCCTCTCCGATCAGAAAGCCACATACAGAAGATGAAGACCCTTTCGACCCGCGGCGTCACGGCCGCGGGCATTACCGCTGCGATGCTGTTCGCCGGGGCCGGCGTCGCGTCCGCGCACGTCACCGTCGCCGCACCCGGTGCTACGCAGGGCGGCTATTCGGTGCTCACGTTCCGGGTGCCCACCGAGTCCGAGACGGCCGGAACCACCGCGCTGACGGTGACGCTGCCCGGCCTGAAGTCCGCGCGGACCGAGCCGATGCCGGGCTGGACCGCGACCGTCACGAAGGACCCGGCGTCCGGTCTGGCGACCTCCGTGACCTGGACCGCCGATCCCGGCGTCGCCGTCGGACCCGGCCAGTTCCAGCAGTTCCTGCTGTCCGCCGGGCCGCTGCCCGAGCAGGACGCGGTGTCGTTCCCGGCGGTGCAGACCTACAGCGACGGTCAGGTCGTCGCGTGGGATCAGGAGGCCACCGGCGACGCGGAGCCGGAGAAGCCGGCGCCGAGCCTGACCCTCACCGCGAGCAGCGGCGACGGCCACGACGTCGTAACCACCGCGGCGTCCGAAACCACAGCAACCTCCGAGGTTGCCGGCGACGACACCGCCCGCTGGCTCGGCGGAATCGGCCTGGTGCTCGGCGCGCTCGGCGCGGCACTCGGCCTCGGTGCGGTACTGAAGGGACGACGCTCATGAATCGCGTGTTCACGATCCTGGCCGCCCTGGTCGCGGCCCTGCTGATGTCCGCCGGACCGGCGTCGGCGCATGCCGTGGTCCTGGCCAGCAACCCGGAGGACGGCGCGCAGATCGCGCAGGCACCCGAGCGGGTGACGGTGACGTTCAACGAGGCGATGCAGCAGCAGTTCGCGGCGCTCACCGTCGTCGGCCCGGACGGGAACCTGTGGTCGCACGGCGATCCGGTCGTCGACGGCGCGACCGTCGGCGTCGAGGTCGGCGAGCTCGGCCCGGCCGGCGTGTACACCATCGCGTTCCGGGTGACCTCCGCCGACGGGCATCCGGTCAGCGGCACCCGCACGTTCACGCTCACGCAGGACGGGTCGGGCGCGCCCGGGGCTCCCGCCGCGGGCACGAACACCGCAGCGCCGGAGACCCCGGCCGCTACCTCGGCCGACGGTGACGGCGGTGGCGTCGCAGTGTGGTGGTTCGTCGTGGCCGCGGTCGTGGTGATCGCGGGCGGGCTGTGGTTCGCTCTGCGCAAGCCGAAGGCCTGACCTCCGTGGTGCTGGCGCGCCGGCGATGGCTGCTCGGTGCCGTCGTCGGTGCGACCGCGGGTGTGGCCGCCGGCTGGCTACTGGCCGCGCCTCAGGGTTCGAGCTGGG
>NZ_JBMBTE010000300.1:0-1524 GCF_048897285.1 Rhodococcus sp. O3 | reverse complement strand
CCTGACAGCCGGCACGGGGAAACGGAGTCCCCCAGTGACCGACATCGACAGCTACCAGATCGGACGTGGTCCGGCGGGTAAGCGCTCGTTCCCGATCGCGTTCCGAATCGAAGTCCTGCGCCGATGGGACGAATGCACCGAGCACGGCGCCAAGACACGATTGCTGCGCGAACTCAATCTCAGCAAGAACCACATCACCGCCTGGCTCCGCGCACGGGAGAAGGGACAATACACCCAGGCGATGGTCGCCACCGCGGAGAAATCGAGGAGCCGCATGGACAGTCGGGATCGGGCCGAGCTCGCTCGCCTCCGCCGCGAAAACGAACACCTCAAGGCCAAGGTCGAGCAGGCCGAGACCGCCCAGGAAATCCTGGGAAAAGCATTCGAGCTCTTGCAGGGGATCACCAAGCGCTCGAGCACCGAACCGTGTGCGATCCCGCCAGCGTTGATGAGCGCGAGCGAGTACGCGCAGTGGCTCGAGCGCGAGAAACTGTCCTGATCGACACCATCGGCGCACTGCACCGCGACACGGCCATGCCGATCACCACCGCCTGCGACCTGCTGGGGGTACCACGCTCGAGCTACTACCGCCGGGCCCACGGCTATCGGCACTACACCCCGGTCGCCGATCCCATCGCACACACCGACCGCCACCAGCCTGCCGCCCTGTCCGAGGCCGAACGAACCCGGATCATCGACCTGATCCTCGCCGGGGAGAATGCCGACTTGTCTGTGGTGCAAGTGTATTGGCGTGCATTCGACGCCGGGCTCGTGGACTGCTCGGAATCGACGTTCTACCGGGTGGCCCGCGCACAGCACCTGACCGGGGACCGGCGCCGTACCCGGCGGACCGCGACCGCGGCCCGGCGGGCACCGGTCGCCGGCGCCGAGGGTGTCGGTCGGCTGTGGTCGTGGGACATCACCACGCTGCACGGTCCCCGCACCCAGGACAGGTACCTGCTGTATCTGGTGATCGACGTGTACTCGCGGTTCCCGGTGGCCTGGCGCATCGAATACGCCGAGGTTCCGGAGCTGGCGGTGCAGATGTTCACCGAGGCGTTCGAGGCCTTCGGGGTGCCGGCGGTGGTGCACGCCGACAACGGTCCGGCGATGCGTTCGCACGCCCTGATCGACGCCCTCGACGCGGCGGGCGCGTGCCGGTCGTATTCCCGGCCCCGGGTCAGCGACGACAATCCGTTCTCCGAGTCGCTGTTCAAGACCATCAAGTACGACCTGTCCTGCCCGGTGCGGTTCGACAGCATCGAGCATGCACGGCAGTGGACCGAAAGGTTCCTGACCGGCTACGCGCTCGAACATCGACACAGCGCACTGGGCCGGCACACCCCTGGGGCGGTGTTCCTCGGCATCGACACCGAGGAACACCGACTCCGGCAGGAGCGTCTCGACCGGATCTGGGTCGAGCACCCCGAACGGTTCCGCCGCCGGCCGTTGGCGCCGCCGACACCCCAGTCGACAGGCATCAACATCAAGCAGGACCTGTCTCAGGCAGGTTGACAACTACCG
>NZ_JBMBTE010000299.1:0-1626 GCF_048897285.1 Rhodococcus sp. O3 | reverse complement strand
GCGGTCGCCGCCGTGGCCGCTCAGATCGCGTATCCGCTCGCGCACGGATCCGCTCGGGACGTCGTCACCGTTCTCGTGGTGGCACTGCTGGCCGCCGCCTGCCTGGCACACGCCGCGGCGCACCGGGGCGGCACGTGGACGGCCGGACTGTTCGCGATCTCGGCCGGGCTCGGCTTCGCATCCGAAGTCGTCGGTACCGCCACCGGATACCCGTACGGGTGCTACGCCTACGCCACCGACCGGCTCGGCCCCGCGCTGTTCGACGTCCCGCTCGTCGTACCGCTGGCATGGACCGCCGGCCTGTACCCCGTGTGGTGCGTGGCGACGCGACTGACCCACCGGCCCGCGCCACGGATCGCCGCGGCCACCGTCGGCATGGTCGGATGGGACCTGTACCTGGACCCGCAGATGGTCGCGGACGGGCAGTGGACGTGGTGCCACGGACCGGGGCTCCCCGGGCTCGCGCACATCCCGCTCACCAACTACGCCGGCTGGGTGGTCGTCGCGGCCCTCATGGCCACCGCACTCACCGTGCTCGACCGGGTGACCCGGCCGCCCAGGGGCGGCGACGCGGTGCCGATCGCTCTGTTCCTGTGGACGTGGCTCGGGTCGGCACTCGCCCACACCGTCTTCCTCGACGCACCGGAGCTGCGCTGGTCGGCCGTGTACGGATTCGTCGTGATGGGGCTGCTCGGCGTCCCGCTGCTGGTGTCGCTGCTCCGTGATCGCCGAGCGCACCCGAACCTGCGGCGACTCGCCGGAACACCCCCGGACCTCTGACACCCCCGCGCGATACTGGCACGATATCCGCTGTGCAGCCGTCCCTCATCCCTGCTCCCCGCCGCCGACCGATCCGGCAGGCGGTCCTCCTTCTCCTGCTGCTTCCGCTCCTCGCGGCCTGCCTGCGTGCCCAGGTGACGATGGGTGTCTCGGCCGACGACCGGGTGTCCGGTCAGATCGTCGCCGCGACGATCCCCGCCGACGAGAACGACAAGGGACCGCAACTCGTCGTCCCGGACTCGCTGGCCGGACGCGTCCGGGTGCAGGAGTACCAGCAGGACGGCTACGTCGGCAGCCAGGTGTTCTTCAGCAATCTGTCGTTCGGGGACGTGCAGCAACTGGGCGCGATGACCGACCAGAGCGCGGGCTCGTTCCAGATCTCGTTGCAGCGGGCCGGGGATCTCGTGTCCCTCACCGGCAAGGTCGACCTCGAATCGGTGCCCGCGCAGGGCACGGACGTGCAGTTCACGATCGCGTTCCCCGCCCGGATCGCCACCACCAACGGCACCCGCGAGTCCGACTCGGTCGTCACGTGGAAGCTGCCCGCCGGGGATGTGACGAACCTGCGCGCCGAGGTCCGCTACTCCGATCCCAACACCCGCGGCTTCGCCGGGTGGGCCGGCATCGTCGCCGGAGTCACGCTCGGGGTGGCACTGATCATCGGTGGCCTGGCCTGGCTCAATCGCAACCCCGCACCGGTCCGCACATCGGCGGCCGGGCAGGATCCCGAGTCCGGCTCCGGCTCGGGTCCGGACCCGGACTCCGACAATTCGTAGCGTGATCACCGCGGTCACCCGCGCCGGCGCGGCGGTCGCACTGTTCGGCGCGGTCACCGCCGTCGCCAAC
>NZ_JBMBTE010000298.1:0-1629 GCF_048897285.1 Rhodococcus sp. O3 | reverse complement strand
GGCTGCGGGTCCGGCGCCGCTCGCCGCTCGCCACCGCAGCAGACGCGGTGCTCACCGTCGTCGGCCTCGACCGGGCGTCCTCGAGGTGGGCGGAATGACCACCGTGCTGACCACCGACCTGCTCGACCGCGTGCGCGAACGTCTCGCGGGCGACCGCGCCGAACCGACCCCCGCGCGGGTCGCGGCCGCGTTGCGCGCCGAATCGGGTGGTGTGCTCGGCGACTCCGACCTGCTCACCGCCCTGCGGCACCTGCAGACCGAACTCACCGGGGCCGGACCGCTCGAAACCTTGCTGGCCGAACCGGAGGTCACCGACGTGCTCGTGACCGCCCCGGACCGCGTGTGGGTCGATCGCGGGGCGGGTCTGCAACTCGCTCCCGTGACGTTCCCGGACGAGGCGTCGGTACGCCGGCTCGCCCAGCGCCTCGCGCTGTTCGCGGGGCGGCGGCTCGACGACGCCCAACCCTGGGTGGACGGGCGGTTACCCGGACACGGCGAGTTCGGGGTGCGGCTGCACGCGGTGCTCGCACCCGTCGCGCAGGGCGGGACGTGCCTGTCCCTGCGCATCCTGCGGCCGGCCACGCAAGGCCTCGACGCGCTGCTCGCGAACGGTGCCGTGCAGCCCGACGCGTACCGGTTGCTGCGCCGCATCGTCACGGCCCGGCTGGCGTTCCTCGTCGTGGGCGGCACCGGCGCAGGAAAGACAACGCTCCTCGCGGCGATGCTCGGCGCCGTCGAGCCGGGCGAACGGATCGTCTGCGTCGAGGACGCCGCCGAACTCGCACCCACCCACCCGCACGTGGTCCGGCTCGTCGCCAGACCCCCGAACGTCGAGGGCGTCGGTGAGGTCACCGTGCGCGACCTGGTCCGGCAGGCCCTGCGGATGCGGCCCGACCGCATCGTCGTCGGGGAGGTGCGCGGCGGCGAGGTCGTCGATCTGCTGACCGCGCTCAACACCGGGCACGACGGCGGCGCCGGCACGGTCCACGCGAACTCACCGGACGAGGTTCCGGCACGACTCGAGGCGCTCGCCGCGCTCGGCGGACTCGACCGTGCCGCGCTGCACAGCCAGCTGGCGGCGGCCGTGCAGGTGATCCTGCACGTCGATCGGGCGCCCGACGGCACTCGCCGGCTCGTCGAGATCGGGGTGGTCGAGCGCGACCCGGCCGCGGGGGTCCTCGTCGTGCCGGCGTGGACGGTCGCACACGGGCCGGATGCAGGGATGCAGCAGCTCGAGCGGTACTTCCGGCGGCGGGCATGACCGTCGCCGCGGTGTGCCTCGCGGTCGCGGTGCTGATCGCCCCAGGGCCGATCGCCCGGCACCGTCTCCGGTCGGCCACCGGCACCGAACCTGCTGCAGCACGGAGGGTCGGGTCGCCGCTGGTGATCGGAGGGTGTGCCGCCGTCGTGGTGGCGCTGGTCGTCGGTGTCGCGGTCGCGCTGGCCACGTCGATCGTGGTTGCGACCGCGGTGTGGCGGATGCGTACCCGCCGTCGTGCCCGGGCGGCGGACGTCGACCAGCGGATGCTGCTGGGCGCCCTCGAAACCGTCATCGCCGAACTTCGGGTGGGCAACCATCCGGCCGAGGCGTGCGTCGTCGCTGCGCAGGAGACCGGTGGCCCGGCAGCC
>NZ_JBMBTE010000296.1:0-1686 GCF_048897285.1 Rhodococcus sp. O3 | reverse complement strand
GTCGCCACGCGGTCGGCGGCCTGTGCCGCGGCGTCGGCGGCCTCGCGCAGCACGTGCGTCGCGTAACGGCGGTACACCCCGTGGAACTGCTGGAGATGTTCCCGTGTCTCTTCGAGATGCTCTTGGGCGGTGCGGGTTTCGGTGAGCCCGTCGAGACGGTCGCCGGCGGTGGTGAGCAGGTTCTCGCTCAGCGGCGGCAGCGCGTCGGACAGGATCTGCGGGAGCCGTCCCTCGTCGATGCGGTTGCCGACGTCGGGGGAGCGCAGCGTGTGCAGCAGCTGCAGCAGGCCGGTGTACCGGTCACGCCCGGATTCGCCGCGCAGACCGAAGACCTCGGCGCGAACGGTGTCGCGGTGTTCCTCGGGACTGCGGGTGACGCGGTCGGCGCCGACGGCGGCGATCAGGTCGTCACGCGAAAGCGGCATCCGGTGCTCGTCCACCAACGTCAGGTCGAGGCCGACGCGCAGGCCGGTGGTGAACAGGTACACCTCACTGCGATGCGCGGCGGCGCTGTAGCGGATGTGCGCGCCGATGGTGAAATATTCGTCGGGGCAGGCGAGTTCGATCCACAGGTAACCGACGCGGTTGTCTTGGTCACCGGCGCCGGTGCGCATGAGTTCGTCGAGGTTCACCTTCCCGGCACCGGTCGCGTCCATACGTTTGCGGTCGCCGTCGAGCAGATACGGCAGCAGCATCTCGAGCGCGCGGGACTTGCCGGAACCGTTGGTGCCGCGCAGGATCAGCCGACCGCCCGAGAGTGTGAACTCGGTGTCCAGGTAGTGCCAGACGTTGACGATGCCGGCGCGCGAGAGCCGCCACCGCCCGGGGTGGTGGGCCGGAGCGATCGAGGCGGAGGGTCGTGTCATGGCGCGGGTCTTTCGGTGTCCGTGTGTGTTTCGATGTCCGGTCGTTCGGCGGCGGTCGGGCGGTAGCGGGCGGCCGGGGCGTGCAGCACGAGTCCGCCACCGTCCGGGCGGGCCAGGTGCAGGTCGGTCAGCAGATCCGTGATCTCGCGGCGCAGGGTGTCCGGGTCGCGCACGTACCGGGCCCGCCAGTCCCGCGCGTGGGTGGACACCAGGCCCGCGATCGCCGCGTCGACCGCGGCCGCGGAGATCACCAGATCCGCGCCCGGGGTCGGTTCGTGCTCCTCGATCAGTGACGAAATGAGAAGCAGCGCAGCCTGTTTCAGTGTTCCGGGGCCGGGGAACGACAGATCGGTGAGGGTGCCGTCCGCGTCGTACGCGAGGGCGCCTTCGGTGCGGACCTCGAGGGTGAGGCCGAAGTCCTCGTCGAGCCGGTGCGCCAGTTCGACCCGGTCACGGTGCAGTTCGTCGAGTTCGTCCGGGGCGAGGTCGTCGCGTGCGACGACCGGATCCTCGACGAGCCTGCGGTACAACCGCACCCGCGCCGGGACCTGCGGAGCGGCAGCGTCCGGCGGTGCGAGCACGTGGGCCAGCAGCGGGCGGTGCACATCCAGCACCCCGTCCTCGCCGTCCCCGGTAGCCCACCGGTCGACGATCCCGGTGTCGTCGGTCAGCACACCCCAGTCCTGCAACGCCCGCAGCGCCGCCACCAGTTGCCGCCGGTCCGCGACCGGATCGGACCCGGCGATACCGAGGGCGGTGGCGTCCGCGTGGACCTGCTCGGCCAGCGCGGAGACGAGCACGTGATCGCCGATGCCCGGAG
>NZ_JBMBTE010000295.1:0-1695 GCF_048897285.1 Rhodococcus sp. O3 | reverse complement strand
CTAGCCCGGGGCTTTCACGGAAATTCGACCTCAACCCGTGTCACACAGAAAGAAAGGTGCTCCGACCTGCGATAATTCGACTTGTCTAAGGTTGAACAATCGCGTGAGCCAGGAGCACCCTTCAGGTGAGCAAGTCTACGTCCCCCTACCCACAACTGTCCGCATCGGGTACCGGAACCGGCGTCGTGTCCCATGCCGGCGCCGTCCTGCTGCTGCGCACCGCCGAGAAAACCGGCCTCACCACAGCATTGACGACCGAACTCGGCCAGTTCCGGAAACCGTTGGCACGTCACGATTCCGGCAAGATCCTCCTCGACCTCGCGCTCTCCCTGGCGATCGGCGGGGACTGCCTCGCCGACATCAACCAACTACGCGCCCACCCCGAACTGTTCGGCCAGGTGGCCTCCGACCCGACTGTCTCCCGCCTGATCACCACCCTCGCCAGTGATGCCGACACCGCTCTCGCCGCGATCGGACGGGCCCGCGCTACCGCCCGCGCCCACGCCTGGACCGCCGCCGGGTCGGTGGCACCCGATCACGCCATCGACGAGCACAAGCCGCTGGTCATCGACATCGATGCCACCCTCGTCACCGCGCACTCGGACAAGGAATCTGCTGCCCCGAACTTCAAACGCGGCTTCGGGTTTCATCCGCTGTGTGCGTTCGTCGACCACGGTGAGCACGGCACCGGTGAACCCGCCGCGATGCTGCTGCGCCCGGGCAATGCCGGTTCGAACACCGCCGCCGATCACGTCACTGTCGTGCAGGACGCCCTGGCGCAGTTGCCGTTCGACCCGGGATATCGGGTCGGGAAGAAGGTGCTGGTCCGGATCGATGGTGCCGGGGGCACCCACTCCTTGATCGAGTATCTGACCAAGCGCAGGCTCTCGTATTCGGTGGGATTCGGGTTGACCGACGCCTATGCCGCCGCGATCGATCTGGTTCCCGAGCAGGCATGGACTCCGGCCTACGACTCGGACGGGCAGGTCCGGGACGGGGCCTGGGTCACCGAGATCACCGGGCTGCTCGACCTGTCGACGTGGCCGACCGGCATGCGCGTGATCGTGAGGAAGGAGAGGCCGCATCCGGGTGCGCAGTTGCGGTTCACCGACCGTGACGGCCTGCGGTTGACGGCGTTCGTGACCAACACCCGCCGCGGGCAACTCCCCGATCTGGAGTTGCGGCACCGCCGTCGGGCTCGGTGCGAGGACCGGATCCGGACAGCGAAAGCAACCGGGCTGCAGAATCTTCCGTTGCACGGGTTCGATCAGAACCGGATCTGGCTCGCGCTCGTGCAACTGGCATGCGAGTTGACCGCGTGGATGCAGATGCTGGCATTCACCGAGGTCCCGGCGCGGCGGTGGGAGCCGAAACGGCTACGGCTGCGGGTGCTGTCGATCGCCGGGAAGATCGCCCGCCATGCCCGTCGGGTTCGACTGCGGCTGGCCGCGACGGCTCCCGGTATCGATGTTCTCGTGGCCGGTCTGAACAGGCTTGCAGCGCTACCTGCACCTGTGTGACCTGCACGTATCTTCATTTATCGAGTCGAAAGGACACTCAGTTCGGGGCCGTGGACCCCGACGTCACCGACCGTGTCGGGCGACCGAGCGTGGATGCACACCGGATCCACCGCCTCCACAATCGAATCCGAACTGCTCAGGCCGGCACGCGGGACTCACGAAAGATTGAGGCTAG
>NZ_JBMBTE010000294.1:0-1725 GCF_048897285.1 Rhodococcus sp. O3 | reverse complement strand
CAGACGCAGCGCGGGAGCGGCGGGCACGGTGATCATGCGTTCGATGATTTCGTCCGGCGGGCCTTGCAGCTAGACCCCGAAACCGCATGACGGCATATCGAATCGATATGTCTGTGGCGTCGGACATATCATTCGGTCATGACCGACTGGCCCGACCTCACCGCGCTCGAGCTCCTCGTCGGCATCGACGATCACGGCAGTCTCGGGGCCGCCGCTCGTAGCGCCGACATCGCGCAACCCAACGCGAGCCGGTCCCTGCGACGCCTCGAACAGCAACTCGGGACCGGGCTGGTGCGGCGAGGACGCGCCGGATCGTCGCTCACCCCCGAGGGGACGGTCGTTGCGCACTGGGCGCGGGAAGCGCTCGCCGACGTCCGCAAGCTCCTCGACGCCGCCGACGCGCTGCGCGTCGAACGGCACGCCGAACTGACCGTCGCCGCCAGCATGACCGTGGCCGAACACCTCATCCCGCGATGGCTGGGCCGGTTCCGGGCGGTGCGCGACGACGTGCAGATCCAGCTGCAGGTGCAGAACTCCATGCAGGTGTGCGACGCGGTCGCGGACGGTCGCGTCCACGTCGGATTCGTCGAGGGGCCCACCGTGCCGGAGGGGTTGCACAGTGTCGAGGTCGCCCGGGATCGCCTCGTCGTGGTCGTCACCCCGGACCATCCGTGGGTACGGCGCCGGCGCCCCGTGACCGTGGCGGAACTCGCCGCGACCCCGCTCGTGGTGCGGGAACAGGGCTCGGGCACCCGGCGCACCCTCGATCTCGCACTCGAGGAGTACGACCGGCCCGCCCCGCTGCTCGAGCTGGGCAGCGGCGCCGCGGTGCGCACCAGCGTCCTGAGCGGTGTGGGCCCGGCGGTGCTCAGCACGCTCGCCGTCGCCGACCACCTGGCGTCGGGAGAACTGCGGATCGTCGAGATCGCGGGGCTGGACCTGTCCCGCACGCTGCGCGCGGTGTGGCGTCCGCCGCGCGCGCTGGCCGGCCCGGCGGGGGAGTTGGTCCGCATGATCGTGCGGACGCGGGCGTCGTGATCGCCGGCGAAACAATTACCGACGGATAAGACAGCAGCGCGGTGCATCACCCGCGCGGTAATCCGATCGGAGCGCGGACACCGACTCAGGACCCGCACGGTCTCGTATGCGCGACCCGCGCAGTGTTCATATGCGCGACCCGCGCAGTGCCCCCACCCCGGCCACGATCACCAACGCGATCCCCACCGCCGCCGGGAGGTCGACGAACTGCCCCAGCACCACCGACCCGGCCAGCGCCGCCGCCGCGGGCTCGAGGGCGATGAGGATTGCGAACACCCCCTTCGGCAGATCACGCAGCGCGCGGATCTCCAGCGAATAGGGGATCACCGAGGACAGCAGTGCCACCCCCAATCCGGCGGCGAGGATGCCGGGGGACAGCAGTCCGGTACCGCCCGCGGCGACGCCGAACGGCAGCACGGCCACCGCCGCGACCGTCGTCGCCCCGGCGAGCCCCGCCGTTCCCGCCAGGGTCGTCGCGACGTGTGAACCCGCGACGATGTACCACGCCCACCCCGCGGCGGCGACCAGCGCGCACGCGACACCGAGCGGGTCGAGCGCCGCGGAATCGAACCCGTCACCGCCGACGCCGAGCAACACCACGCCGGCGAGCGCGAGCAGCACCCACAGCCCGTCCCTGAGGCGACGCGACAACACGGCCGCGAGCGTCAGCGGCCCGAGGAACTCGAT
>NZ_JBMBTE010000293.1:0-1756 GCF_048897285.1 Rhodococcus sp. O3 | reverse complement strand
TGGCGCCGGTCAGGTCCAGGCCGGTCAGGGCCAGGCCGTGGGCGGTGACGTGCACGTGGGTGTCGACGAACGCGGGGGCGACGAACGCGCCGTGCAGGTCGACGATCTCGGCGTCGGGATGCAGCGCGCGGCCGGGACGCTCGGCCCCCACCCACACGACCTGCCCGTCGGTGACGGCCATCGCGGTGGCATCGGGGGCGCCGGCGCTGTAGATACGGCCGCCGACGAGAAGCTGGGTGTGCGGTGCTGGACTCACGAGCGTCCAGTGTGCCCCGTCAGGGCCGCTGCGGGCGCTGCGGGGTCTCGACGATCTCGCCGTCGAGGATCGGCGCGGACGTCAGCCGCGGCGTGGTGTCGACGACGGTGTGCTCGACGACCTGCCCGTCGACGACGGTGATGCGCTCACCGTGCCAGCTTCCGCGGGCCGCGAGGTTCGCCATCTTGCGGGCGGCGAGGACCTTGACGGCCGGGCGCAGCAGCGCCCGGGTCGGCGGCAGCAACAGCAGGATGCCCAGCACGCTCGTCAGCAGACCGGGCACCAGCACCAGGCCGGCGCCGGCCCCGACGAGCGCCCCGTCGGTCAGCGCCCGATCCGGCGAGCCCCCGGCCCGCACCTTCCCGAGGTTCTGCAGCGCGCGGCGGCCCTGCGCCCCGAGGATCAGATAGCCGAGGACGCTGACACCGAGGAACAGCAGCACGGTGTACCCGGCCCCGATGGCGGAGCCGAGCACCGCCAGCACCGCGATCTCGGCGACGACGTAGACGAGGAACAACAGGGGCAACATCAGGGCTCCTTCCGGGCGGCCACACCGGTGCAACGAACGGGCCGGCGAATTTGCTCCCGATCGGCCGGCACCGGGCACCCGTGATCGAATCACGGGCATGGATGCCGGTGACTGGGCGCTACTGCTGACCGCGGCGACCGCCGCCGGGTGGGTCGATGCGGTGGTCGGGGGCGGCGGGCTGATCCTGCTGCCCGCGCTGCTGCTGGTGGCGCCGCAACTGACCCCGCAGGCCGCGCTGGCGACCAACAAGCTCACCGCGATCTGCGGCACCAGCGCCGCGGTGGTGACGTTCGCGCGGCGCATCCGGCTGCCGTGGAAGGTACTGGCCCCCGGCGCGGCGGTCGCGGTGGTGTCCGCGGCGTGCGGGGCGGCCGCGGTGTCACTGATCGACAAGGCGCTGTTCATCCCGATCGTGATGGTCGCCCTCGTCGCGGTCGCGATGATGGTGACCCTGCGGCCGCAGGTCGGCACCACCCTGGCCCGGGAACGGCCGAGCCTGCGGCGCACGCTGATCGTCGTGCTCGGTGCGGCCACGGTGATCGGGTTCTACGACGGCATCCTCGGTCCCGGCACCGGCACCTTCCTGATCATCTCGTTCGCCACCCTGCTGGGCACCGAGTTCGTGCGGTCGGCGGCGATGGCGAAGGTGATCAATCTCGGCTCGAACCTGGGCGCGCTGGTGTTCTTCGCCGCGACCGGGCACGTGTGGTGGGCACTGGGCCTGACGATGGCGGTGTGCAACGTGGCCGGGGCGGTGCTGGGGTCGCGGACCGCGCTGGCGCGCGGCGCCGGGTTCGTGCGGGCGGTGCTGCTGATCGTGGTGCTGGTGATGGTGGTGCGGCTCGGTTGGCAGCAATTCGGATGATCGAGTTCTACGGTGAGCGGGTGAACACCGTCGACTCCGATTTCCTGGATCTGCCGTTACGTGCGCTCGCCGAGGCGGCGCTGGCGGTGGCCCGCCGCGGCGGGGC
>NZ_JBMBTE010000292.1:0-1763 GCF_048897285.1 Rhodococcus sp. O3 | reverse complement strand
TGCGTCGGCAGACCGGCGCTGCGCGGGAACAGGCCTGACACCCGGCGACCTTCCGCGGTCGCGGTGAGCACGTCGAGCACCCCCTCACCGGTTGCCGCCCAAGAGAATTCGCCGGCGCGGACGCGGGCCTTGCGACCGAGGTCGCGGCGACGGTCGGCGTCGGCGAGCAGTTCGGCGACCGCCTCGGTGAGTTCGGTCACGGAATCGACGAGCAGACCGGTGACCCCGTCGATCACCGAGTCGGTCAGGCCCTTCGAACTGCGGTAGCCGATCGTCGGCACGCCGTGCTGGGCGGCTTCGACGACGGCGAGCCCCCACCCCTCCTTGCGGGACGGCATCACGTGTACCCAGGTGCGGGCGAGCAGTTCGTGCTTGCGCTCCTCGGGGACGTGCCCGTGGAAGGTGACGGCGTCGGTGATGCCGAGGTCGGCGGCGGCGTCCCGCAGGTTCTGTTCCCACCAGCCGCCGCCGATGACGTCCAGGTGCAGACCCGGCACGCTGCCGCGCAGGGCGGCGACCGCGGCGAGGGCGTCCTCGATCTGCTTGTGCGGCACCAGCCGGGACAGCACGCACACGCTCGGGTGGGCGGTGCGGGTGTGGTCGTCGCCGGGTTCGACGCTGTCGGGGATCGGGTCGATGCCGTTGCGGACGACGGCGATTCGGTCGTGCTCGACCCCGAGTGCGCGCAGTTCGTCGGCGGACGGCAGCGACACGGTCAGGTACTGGTTGCGGCGGTGCACGCGCGGCGAGAGGGTCGATTCGATCCACCAGCCGATGCGGGCCATCACCCGTCCCGCGACCGGCCACTGTTCGCGGTGGCAGTGGTGCACCAGCACGGTGGAGGGCGCACCGGCGACGAGCCGCGCGAAGAAGGGGATGCCGTTCTGGGTGTCGATCACCGCGTCGGGGCGCAATCCGCGCAGCGGACCGAAACCGAGGCGTCCGGCGGCGATGGCCGCGAGGGCCCGCGGGTAGACGGTGAGGCGGCCGCCGCCGCGGCTGATGGTGATACCGTCGACGACTTCGCGTTTCGGGGCACCCGGGTAGGCGGCGGTTCGGAACGTGACGGCGACGCCGCGCGCCGCGAGCTGGGCGCCGACCTGTTCGAGGTAGCGCTCGCTGCCACCTCCCTGCGGGTGCCCGCTGTCACGCCAGCAGAGCAGCAGAACCTCCCGCACGTGGCGACCCCCCTCGGATTCCGGTTCGCCCGCGACCCGGGCGAACATGCGTGCTGCGACTGTATCGGGGAACACACTAACGGTGGGATCGCTCCGGAACCGGCGGGGGTTACCGCCGGGTACCGGTCGCCGCACGACCGTGGGATCGGACCGTGGGATTCAGGCCGGGGTCGCAGCCGGGTCCGAGGGCTCGGGTTCGCTCGCGTCGCCGGGCAGGTCCGCGCGGCTGTTGCCGAGCACGAGGATCAGGGTGGCCGCGGCGACGGCCGCGCCCGCCAGGAACAGCACCGGATAGCCGACGCCGGGCACGGTCTGCACGACGACCGCGAGTACCGCGGGCACCGCGAAACCGAGGTAGGTCAGCGAGTAGAACACCGCGGTCAGGCCGGCGAGGTCGTCGGGACCGGCGATGCGCTGGATCTCCTGCAGACCCGACACCAGGGCCAGTCCGTAGCCGCAGCCCAGGACTGCGGCTCCCGCGATCGCGAAGGGCACGGTCAGCCGGTCCGCGGCGATCGCGCCGGCCACCATGCCGGCGACCAGGACGACCAGCGCGACGACGAGGGCGCGGGCGCTGCGCGGGGT
>NZ_JBMBTE010000291.1:0-1792 GCF_048897285.1 Rhodococcus sp. O3 | reverse complement strand
GCGCCGCGGGGCGCCCGCGACGCAGGACCCTGTCCCGCCCGAGCCCGCGCACATTGGTCATGCACAGCAGCACGTCGCCCGGGCCCCGGAACACCTGGACCGGGCGATCGCCGGCATGCTCTCCGACGGTGGTCATCACGAACCTCCTGCACCGACCCGGCAGCCCGGATTCCACGACCGGCGCGAACATCGAAATGCGTTCTGCGGAAAAGGCTTTCCGCTACGCTTCGCGCGACCGGGCGGTGCTGCCGATACCGTCAGTGTGAGCCCGCGGCCGTGCCGGGGACCATCCCCCGCACGGGGGATATCGGACGCCGGCGGGGCGACGGCACCCCGCCGGCCGGGTCACTACGCGAACTCGAGCGCCCCCTCGACCGGCGCGAGCACCCGCCGGGTCCCCGGCGACCCCAGCGCCGCGGTCAGCTCCGACCCGTCGTGCTCGGCGAGCAGATCCCCGCTCGACCACACCAGCAGCGTCGCCGCGACCGTGTGCTCGGCCACCGAATGCGCCAGGTCGTAGTGCGCACACGCCGGCACCCCGGCATAGGTGATCCACAGGTCGAACCCGGTCATGAACAGATCCAGGTCGAACTGCACACACAGGCTCAGCAGCTCGCTGCGGCCGGTGTCGTCGACCCCGGCGAACGCCTCGTCCAGCGCCAGCAGCCGCGGCGCGTGCGGATCCGCCGAATCGAGCATCACGTGCGCCGCCGCGAACAACGGCAGATGCAGCGACACCGACTGCTCACCACCGGACAGCGCCGAATGCCGCGCCACCGTCAACCGGTCCTCGGTGCCGTCCGCGGAGATCAGGCTGAACGAGAACACCCGCCACCGCCGGTAGTCCAGCGTCGAAGCCAGGATCTCCGGATACGACCGCTCCGGGTGCGCCGCCCGCTCCGCACGGATCTGCGCCGCGAAATGCGCTCGCACCTCGGACAATTCGTCCGCCCCCAACGCCGACGCGTCGCGGTCCAGCAACCGGCACACCGCCCGCGACCGGTCGTCGAGATGATCGGCCAGCGCCCAGTGCACCCCGATCGTGTTGCCCGAGGACATGTGCCGCTTGCGCATCTCGGCGCCCATCCGGGCGATCAGCGCGCGGGCGTCGACGGTGCGTTCGTGGATCTGCTGCGCCAGCCCGGTCAGCAACGCGTCCTCGAGGATGCGGCGCTCGGCGTCGGTGAGCAACAGTTCCTGATCGCGGCGCGCGGCGGCGATCCGTGTCGCGAACTGCCCGACGGACGAGAAGCCCTGCTCGTCCTGCACCCGCACCACGGTCACCCCGTCCGGGGCGTCCCAGTGCAGCCGGTAGTCCTGACCGGCCGCCGCCAGCTGCGCGTCGAACTCCTGCAACGCCGACGTCAGCGCCGTGCGCGTCGACTTGCGGGCCGACTCGGACACCGTCACCGACTCGGTCGCCGCCAGCAGCGACGCGAACAGCGCCGACACCTCCGCCGGCAGCACCGGCACCTCCTCGCCGGTGCCGCGCTGGATCCGGTACACCAGCTGATCGGCGTCGAGCCACGCCGCCGGCCCCGCAGGCCACGCGTGCGGCTGCTCGATCCCCAACAGGCCCAGCAGTTCCGGACGCGCATAGGGGGCCAGGTGCTCGGCGTCCGCGAGCGCCTCCACCAGCGCCGACCGCAGCGTCTGCTCGGCCGCGGTGTGCGCGGCCTCGGCCTTGCCGATCCGCTCGATCGCCGCGTCGTAGGCCTTACGGGCGGTGCGCTGCGCCGCCTTCGCCGCCTCGATCCGCGCACGGGCCTGCTCGAGTTGCTCGTCGATCTGT
>NZ_JBMBTE010000290.1:0-1845 GCF_048897285.1 Rhodococcus sp. O3 | reverse complement strand
GTCGATCCAAGGGGCTGTTTCAGAATCGTGGGTCGGCCCCGTCGTGTCACGACGGGGTCTGACCTGCGGTTTTGTGTAGAATCTGTTGGTGGCCAAAGGATATCGACCCGTCGATCGTGACCAGCAGTTCCTGATCCCTCCGGACATGCGGGACTGGCTCGGCACCGATCACCCGGTGTGGACGGTCATCGACATCATCGACCGGATCGACACCACCGCATTCCACAAGGCCGCCAGGACCGGTGGGGCCGGCCGTGCCGGCTACCACCCGGACATGCTGCTGACCCTGCTGGTGTGGGCCTGGTCCCGCGGCGAACGGTCCTCCCGTCGCATCGAGCGACTGTGCGCCGAGGACGTGGCCTATCGGGTGATCTGCGCCCAGGACATCCCCGATCACGTGACGATCGCCCGGTTCCGCAAGACCCACGCCGCCGCCTGCGAGGACCTGTTCACCCAGGTGCTGCTGCTGGCCGCGGCCCTGGGGCTGGGCCGGTTGGAGACGATCGCGTTGGACTCGGTCAAGATCGCCTCCAACGCCGGGACCGGCGCCAACCGCACCGAATCGGCGGTGCGGGCCGAAGCCGCCGAAGCGGCCCGGGCCATCGCGGCGGCGGTGGCCGCGCACGCGGCAACCGACACCAGCGAAGACGACGAGCACGGCCGAGGCGGCCCCGGCGCGGGTTCGGTGCCGCCTCCGCTGGCCGATCCCCGGTCGCTGGCAGCGCGGATCGACGAGGCGATCGCTGTCCTCGACTCCGCTCGCGCCGCCGAGCAGAAGGCCCGGGCCGAGAAGGACACCTCGGCCCGGGTGTATCTCGAGCAGGCCCGGGGCGGGCGGATACCGATGGGATCCCCGCCGGCCGGCGCGGCGCTGGCCGCAGCGGAACTGGCCCTGGCGAAGACCTTGGCCGCCCATGCCGCGAAAGCGGACCGGTATGAGCAGCGTCGGGCCGAGGCCGCCGCGAAAGGCCACCAGTGTGGTGGCTGGGTGATCCGGCCGGCCGAGCAGGACCCGAAGGTGATCAAGGCCCGGAGAAGGCTCGAACGCGTGATCGCGGCCGAGAAGGGTGCGGCGGCACGAGCCGATGACAGCACCGAGGATCGGCCGGAGCGGGTGGTCAACACCACCGACCCGCAGTCCGGGCTGCAACCGTTGCGCGGGGGCGGCTGGGTGCAGGGATTCAACTGTCAGGCCGTCACCAGCGGTGACGGGCTGATCCTGGCGGTGTCGGTGGCCGCCAATCCCACCGATGCGCCGACGTTCGTGCCGATGATGCAGGCCGCGGTGGCCGCCGCCGACCTGATCACCACCGCCCGCACCGGCACCGGCACCGGCACCGGCGATGGTGCTGGTGGTGGGGATCGGATCGGGGTGTTGCTCGCCGATGCCGGGTACTTCTCCGAGGCCAACATCACCGCGCCGGGACCGGACCGGTTGATCGCCCGCGGCAAGGCCCGTCACCTCGAACACGCCGCCCGCGACACCCCGGTGTCGGGGCCGGCGCCGGTCGAGGCGTCAGCAGTGGAGGCGATGGAGCATCGGTTGCGCACCGAGGAGGGAATCACGACTTACCGCAAGCGTTCTCACATTGCGGAGACTCCGTTCGGGCATGCCAAACACAATCTGAACTTCCGGCGGTTCACCGGGCGGGGACTGGCCCGGGCCCGTGGTGAGTGGAGTTTCCATGCCGCGGTGCACAACATCGGCAAGATCCTCACCCTGGTCGGTGGGGGCAGGTTGCCGGCCACCGCCTGACGCGGGTGGTCCCGGGGCGGGAGACCTGCCCCGGGACCGGCGCTGTGGTTCGCGGTCGTGGACCCTCGGCTATTCCGCAACAGCCCGCC
>NZ_JBMBTE010000289.1:0-1846 GCF_048897285.1 Rhodococcus sp. O3 | reverse complement strand
TGCGCGACGAGTCTCGTCGGGCGATCGAGGCCCTGCACGCCCGCGGGGTGCGGGTCGCCATGATCACCGGCGACGCGCGTCAGGTCGCCGATGCCGTCGCCGCCGACCTGGACATCGACGAGGTGTTCGCCGAGGTGCTACCGGAACACAAGGACGCGAAGGTCACCGAACTGCAGCAGCGCGGCCACCGGGTCGCGATGGTCGGCGACGGCGTCAACGACGCACCGGCCCTCGCTCGCGCGGACGTCGGTGTCGCGATCGGCGCGGGCACCGACGTCGCGATCGAATCCGCCGGGGTGGTGCTGGCCGCGGACGATCCGCGGGCGGTGCTGTCGATCATCGAACTGTCGCGTGCCGGCTACCGGAAGATGTGGCAGAACCTGGTGTGGGCCACCGGCTACAACATCGTCGCGGTGCCGCTCGCCGCCGGCGTGCTGGCCTTCGCCGGGGTGGCGATCTCCCCTGCGGTCGCCGCGGTACTCATGTCGGTGTCCACCATCGTGGTTGCGCTCAACGCCCAGCTGCTGCGTCGCCTCGACCTGGATCCGGCCCGCCTGTCACGTCTGTGAATCCACGCACCGGGCGACGTGGTCCGGCTATCGGCGATCGTCCCCGCGCCCGTAGGCGCGGCGCGTCATCCGCGTCGACACGACACCCATCGCGGCGATCGCGCCGGCGATGCCGACCAGAACGATGATCAGCCCGACAACCGGACTCGGCTGCAGCACGATCATCAACACGGTGACGAGCGCGAGCACCGCGGTCGCCGAGCCGACGACCGCGAGCGCCAGCTTCCCCAGCGGCAGGTCCTTGCGCGGATCGTCGCTCCTGCCGCCGGCGCCGGTCACAGGCTGCCGACCCAGTTGCGCAGCAATACCGCGCCGGCGTCTCCGGACTTCTCCGGGTGGAACTGCGTCGCCGACAGCGGGCCGTTCTCCACGGCGGCGAGAAACCTGACTCCGTGCTCGGCCCACGTGAGCTTCGGCGGGGCGATGCGCTCGGGTTCGGGCAGTTCCCACACCTGCGCGGCGTAGGAGTGCACGAAGTAGAAGCGGGTGTCGGCGTCGAGGCCGGCGAACAGCACCGAGTCGGCTGGGGCCTCGACGGTGTTCCAGCCCATGTGCGGCAGCACCGGCGCGTCGAGGCGGGCGACCGTGCCCGGCCATTCGCCGCAGCCCTCGGTCTCGACGCCGTGCTCGACACCCTTCTCGAACAGGACCTGCATGCCC
Source organism: Rhodococcus sp. O3 (assembly GCF_048897285.1). Classification (NCBI taxonomy): domain Bacteria; kingdom Bacillati; phylum Actinomycetota; class Actinomycetes; order Mycobacteriales; family Nocardiaceae; genus Rhodococcus; species Rhodococcus sp. O3. The sequence continues at coordinate 617 of NZ_JBMBTE010000289.1, read as the reverse complement.
ACGCAGATGCCGAGGACCGGCCGGCCTCCGGCCAGGCGGGTTCCGATGAGCTTCTCGCCCCCGACGGCCCGCAGGCCCTTCATGCACGCGTCGAACGCGCCGACGCCGGGAACGACGAGGCCGTCCGCGTTGAGCGCGACCTTCGGGTCCGCGGTGACTTCGACGTTCGCTCCGGTACGGGCCAGTGCCCGGGCAGCCGAATGCAGGTTGCCGGAACCGTAGTCGAGAAGGGCGACGTTCTTTGCGCTCATGGGTTCGATTCTATGGGTCGTGGTTTCGGGTCGGACGGCCCGGCAAGGCGGGCCAGGAGAGGAAGTACCGGAACGAGCACCGCGGCGATCGCGAAGGCCGCCGGGTAGCCCGCGGCGGTCGCGAGGGCGCCGAGTAGCAGAGAGCCGATGCCCGCCCCGGCGTCGAAGCCGATGTTCCAGGCGGCACTCGCGGATCCGATGTGGCTCGAACCGGCGCGACGGAACGCGACGAGCAGCGCCTCGTTCTGCACGATGCCGAAGCCGAGGCCGAAGCACGCCGCCGCGCCGATCAGCACCGCCGCGCCGGCGCGGTCGTCGGCGACGAGCGCGAACGGCACCATCGCGATCGCGGCGAGCGCCAACCCG
>NZ_JBMBTE010000288.1:0-1923 GCF_048897285.1 Rhodococcus sp. O3 | reverse complement strand
CGACGACCACAACGCCGCCGCGACCGCGACCGCTGCGGTTTCCGCGCTGGTCAGCTCGATGTCCGGTAGCTCGTAGGCGTCCCGGTTGATGCGATAGCCCTCGACGGTGGAGTACCGCGACGGCATGCCCGTCTCCAACGGAATGCCCAGGTCGCGCAGTTCGTTCTTGTCGCGCTCGAACATGCGGCTGAACGCCTCGTCGCTCGCCGAGTCCGCGTAGCCGGCAACCGACGCCCGGATCTTCTCCGCCGTCAGGAACTGGCGTGTGGACAGCAACGCGATGACCAGGTTGACCAGCCGTTCGACTTTCGAGATCGCCACGCCCGCAAGCCTAGTGTCCCGGCCGCGGCGGTCCGCAGGCGTGGTCGCGCGACACGCCTGCGGACGACGATCTCCGTGACGGCCCGCTACCCGGGGGACGTTCTACATCGAGGCGATCAACCGCTCCACGCGTTCGTCGACGGACCGGAACGGGTCCTTGCACAGCACGGTGCGCTGCGCCTGGTCGTTGAGCTTGAGGTGCACCCAGTCGACGGTGAAGTCCCGGCCCGCGGCCTGCGCCGCGGCGATGAAGTCGCCGCGCAGCTTCGCGCGGGTGGTCTGCGGCGGGGTGTTCACGGCCGCGTCGACGGCCTCGTCGTCGGTGGCGCGCGCGGCGAGCCCCTTGCGCTGCAGCAGATCGAACACGCCGCGGCCGCGTTTGATGTCGTGGTACGCCAGATCGAGCTGCGCGATCTTCGGGTCCGACAGTTCCATGCCGTAGCGGTCCTGGTAGCGCTGGAACAGCTTGCGCTTGATCACCCAGTCGACCTCGGTGTCGACCTTCGCGAAGTCCTGCGACTCGACGGCATCGAGCACCCGGCCCCACAGGTCGACGACCTGCGCCACGTGCGGGTCCGGTTCCCGGCTGCGCAGATAGTCCACCGCCCGCGCGTGGTACTCGCGCTGGATGTCGAGGGCGCTGGCCTGCCGGCCCCCGGCCAGCCGCACCGGGCGCCGCCCGGTCAAATCGTGGCTGACCTCCCGGATCGCGCGGATCGGGTTGTCCAGCGCGAAGTCCCGGAACGCGACCCCGGCCTCGATCATCTCGAGCACCAGCGACGCCGACCCCACCTTGAGCATGGTGGTGGTCTCGGACATGTTCGAGTCGCCGACGATCACGTGCAGCCGCCGGTACTTCTCGGCGTCGGCGTGCGGTTCGTCGCGGGTGTTGATGATGGGCCGGGACCGGGTGGTCGCCGAGGAGACGCCCTCCCAGATGTGTTCGGCGCGCTGCGACAGGCAGAACGTCGCCGCCTTCGGGGTCTGCAGCACCTTCCCGGCGCCGCAGATCAGCTGCCGGGTCACCAGGAACGGCAGCAGCACGTCGGAGATGCGGGAGAACTCCCCCACCCGCGCCACCAGATAGTTCTCGTGGCAGCCGTACGAGTTGCCGGCCGAGTCGGTGTTGTTCTTGAACAGGTAGATGTCGCCGCCGATGCCCTCCTCGGCGAGCCGCTGCTCGGCGTCGACGAGCAGATCCTCGAGGACCCGCTCCCCGGCGTGGTCGTGCTCGACGAGCTGCAACAGGTCGTCGCACTCGGCGGTCGCGTACTCCGGGTGCGACCCCACGTCCAGATACAACCGCGCCCCGTTGCGCAGGAACACATTGGAGCTGCGGCCCCACGACACCACCCGGCGGAACAGGTAGCGCGCCACCTCGTCCGGGCTCAGTCGGCGATGCCCGTGGAAGGTACACGTGACGCCGAACTCCGTCTCGATACCCATGATTCGTCGCTGCACACTTCGACAGTACCGCTCCGAACAACCGACCATCGGCTGCAACGGCATCTACGGTCAAGCTGTGATGTTCGATGCCGCCCGGTACAGCCGCGCAGACCGTGTCCTGTTCGAACGCAGCGGCGCGCTGCGCCCGTCCCCCGC
>NZ_JBMBTE010000287.1:0-1928 GCF_048897285.1 Rhodococcus sp. O3 | reverse complement strand
CGCGCGCACGCCCAGGTCGGTGCCGAGCGCGGCGTTGATGCGCGCCAGTACCCGGGTGGCGATCAGCGAGTTGCCGCCCAGGTCGAAGAAGCTGTCGTCGACACCGACCCGGTCGAGGCCGAGCTGGTCGGTGAACACCTCGGCGACGGTGCGTTCGATGTCGGTGGTGGGGGCGGTGAACTCGGTCGCGGACGTGAACACCGGGTCGGGCAGCGCGCGGCGGTCGAGCTTGCCGACGGGGGTCAGCGGGATCCGGTCGAGCACGGTCACCGCGGCGGGCACCATGTACCCCGGCAGCCGGCGGCCGACGTGCGCGAGCAGTTCGGCGACGTCGACGGTGTGCCCGGTCTCGGGCAGCACGTAGGAGGCAAGCAGGGTGTCGCCGGACGGTGCGGTGCGGCCCAGGGTGACGGCGAACGCGACGTCGTCGTGGTCGGTGAGCACCGCGTCGATCTCGCCGAGTTCGATGCGGAACCCGCGGATCTTGACCTGGAAGTCGGAGCGGCCCAGGTACTCGGCGTTCGCCCGCTCGCCGTTGGAGCGCCAGCGCACCACGTCGCCGGTGCGGTACATGCGGGCGCCCGGGGCGCCGTAGGGGTCGGCGACGAATCGGGTGGCGGTCAGGCCCGGACGGCCGTGGTAGCCGCGGGTGACGCCTGCTCCCCCGATGTACAGTTCGCCGGCCACGCCGGACGGCAGCGGATGCAGCCGCGCGTCGAGGACGACCTCGTTGACGCCGCACACCGGGGTGCCGAGGGTGACCGGCTCGCCCGGGATCATCGGGGCGGTGATGTTGCAGACGATGGTCGTCTCGGTGGGGCCGTACGCGTTGTACATGCGCCGGCCGGGCGCCCAGCGGGTCACCAGTTCCGGCGGGCACGCCTCGCCCGCGACGGTGACGACCTCGGCGTCCACGCTGTCCGGGTCCACCGACGCCAGCGCCGCGGGGGTCGCGAACACGTGCGTGACGCGTTCCTCGCGCCAGATCCGTGCCAGTTCGTCGCCGCCGTACACGGTGCCCGGCACGATCACCAGGGTGGCGCCGATCCCGAAGGCGGTCATGTACTCGAAGATCGACGCGTCGAAGCTCGGCGACGAGAAGTGCGAGACCCGGGCGGTCTGCAGCGGCGCGAGCCGGTTGTGCAGCGAGGCGGCGAGATTGGCCAGGCCGCGGTGGGTGACGACGACGCCCTTGGGGCGGCCGGTGGAACCGGAGGTGTAGATCAGGTAGGCGGGATGGTCGGTGTGCAGGTCGCCGCGGCGGTCGAGGTCGGTCAGCGGCAGGGGGGACGCGGCGGCGACCCGGTCCCGGAAGTCGGGTCCGTCCATCACCAGCCACCGGGTGGTGTCCGGGAGGTGCTCGCGGTCCGCGGTGGTGGTCAGTCCGAGCACGACACCGGAGTCGGTGAGCATGTATTCGATGCGGTCGTTCGGGTAGTTCGGATCCACCGGCACGAACGCCGCGCCGGCCTTGGCGACCGCCCAGATCGCGGCGACCGATTCGATCGAGCGGGCCATGCCGAGGGCGACGAAGGTGTCCGGGCCGAGACCGTTGTCGACGAGGACGCGGGCGGCGCGGTTGGACCATTCGTCGAGTTCGCCGTAGGTCACGGTGCGGCCCGGGTAGCACAGGGCCACGGTGTCGGGCACGATCGCCGCGACCGAGGAGAGCAGCTCGTGCCACAGCTGCGGCGACATCGTCGGCCGGCCCCGCGCCGGGGCCAGCCCGGCCAGGTCGGTGGGGTCGACGAAGTCGATGTCGCCCACCGGGATCTGCGGGTCGGCCGCGACGGCGGCGAGGATCCGGGCCCAGCGGTCGACGAGTTCGCGAATGGCGTCGGCGTCGAACACCTCGCCGGCGTAGGTGCACCGCACCCGCAGCCCGGTGTCGTCGGGGGTGACGTGCAGCGCGACGTCGACCGGGGCCG
>NZ_JBMBTE010000286.1:0-1969 GCF_048897285.1 Rhodococcus sp. O3 | reverse complement strand
CCTCGACGCCCACCCGTGGGTCCGTTCGTCCGCGGTGATCGCCCGGACCGGGACCTCCGGTCGCGACGCGACCCTCGCCGCCTACTGCACGCTCGACCGCGCTGCCTGGGACGGTGCAGATCCGACTTCCACTCTGCGGGAACATCTCTCGTCGCGCCTGCCGGACTACATGGTGCCACCCACGATCACCGTGCTCGACGAGCTGCCGGTGACCGTCAACGGCAAGCTCGACCGCAAGGCACTGCCGGAGCCGGTCGCCCCGGTCCACAACGGGGGGCGGGCCCCGGCCACCGGGTCCGAACGGGCTGTGGCCGAGGTGTTCCGCGACGTGCTCGGCCTCGATGACACCGTGACCGTCGGTGTCGACAGCGACTTCTTCGACCTCGGCGGGCACTCGCTGCTGGCGACCCGGGCCGTGGCGCGGTTGGCCGCCCGCTTCGCCCGCAAGCTGACGCTGCGCGACCTGTTCGAGGCCCGCTCCGTCGGCGATCTCGCCCGCACCCTCGACGCAGCCGAGAGCTCGATCTCGATCGGTGTCGCCGACGTCGTCGTGCCGGAGACGGTTCCGGCGTCGGCGGGTCAGCGGTCGCTGTGGGTGATCGAGCAGATCACCGGAGCCGGCTCGGTCTACACCGTGCCGCTCGTGCTCACCGTGCCCGACGACTTCTCCTCCGACGCGTGGGCGGCGGCACTGACCGACCTCACCACGCGGCACGAGGCACTGCGGTCCCGGCTGGTCCCCGGACCGGACGGCATCGAGCTCGACGTCGAGGTTCCGCGCACCGGCGCGTTCCCCCTCGAGGAGATCGTGAGCGATGCCGACAGCCTGACCGACGCGGTCGCGCAGTGGGTCGATCGCCCGCTCTCCCTGCGTCTGGACCCGGCGTTGCGCGCTGCGGTGTTCACCGTCGACGGCCGGCCGCAGGTCGCGGCGCTGGCCGTGCACCACGCGTTCGTCGACGAATGGTCGACGCCGACACTGCTCGGCGACCTCCTCGGCGCCTACACCGCGCGCCACGGCGGCACCGCGCCGCAGTGGACGCCGGGATCCGTCACGTTCCGGCACTTCGCGGCCTGGCAGGACGCGATGCTCGCCGGTGCCGACCGGCCCGGAACCGCCGCGGCCGACCACGCCGAGTACTGGCGCAACCGGCTCGCCGGCGTCCCCGAGGTGTCGATGATCGCCACCGACCGGCCACGCCCCGCAGTTCAGGACTTCGCCGGGTTCGAACTCGCCTTCACGATCGATCCGGAGATCTCCGCCGCGCTGCGGCGGGTGTGCGCCGAACGCGACGTCACGATGTACATGCTGGTCCAGGCCGCGGTCGTGATCGCGATGCAGCGGTTGGGTGCCGGGGACGACATCGTGGTGGGCTCGCCGGTGGGTGGCCGCACGGACGAGGCGTTGGCGTCGGTGGTGGGGTACTTCGTGAACACGCTGCCGTTGCGTCACGATCTGTCGGGGGATCCGACCGTCGACGAGCTGCTGGGCCGGGTGCGGGAGGTCGTGCTCGGGGGCTTCGCCCATCAGGACCTGCCGTTCGACCACATCGTGCGGGTCAGCGGCACCACACCATCGGCCGCGCACAACCCGTTGTTCCAGACGCTCGTGTCCTTCCGGGTCGCGGACCTGGTCGACGAAACCCACGATGTCCTCGGCCGCGCCGGCTTCGGCCGGTACACCGAGGCCGACGAAACCAACAGCGTCAAGACCGACCTCGAGATCGAGATCGCCGACACGCCCGACGGACTGACCGGCACGCTCGCGTGCGCGAGTGCCCTGTTCGACACCGAAACCGCTCAGCGGGCCGTCGAGACCCTGCGCGGCGCGTTCGGTGTGTTGGCGGGTGTCGGTGGTGTGCGGTTGTCGTCGGTGGATGTGGTGCCGGGGGCGGATCGGGTGTTGGTGTCGGGGTTTGCGGCGGGTGGGTCGGTGCCGGTGGGGGTGTCGACGTTGGATGGGTTGTTG
>NZ_JBMBTE010000285.1:0-1970 GCF_048897285.1 Rhodococcus sp. O3 | reverse complement strand
CCGCCTCGTGCCGTCCCCGGAGGCCGACGCGGATCGGGTGCGCGAGGTTCGCCCGGAGCGAGGGGTCGGCGCTTCGGCCGACGCCTGGCAGCGGCACCGCTTCTTCGCGGGACTCGCCCGCGGCCTCGTCGGCGATCGACCGGTTCTGCTGACCCTGGACAACCTGCAGTGGTGCGACCGGGAGACGCTGGTGTTTCTCGTGTTCTGTCTGGGCTTGATGCGCGGTGCTCCCCTGCTGGTCGCGGCGGCCGCGCGGGACGACACCTCGGAGGCCGCGGCCGCCGTCACCGAATGGGCGACCGGGCTGGCCTCGTCGGGCACGGTGACGGAACTGCGAGTGAACCCCTTGGACGAAGCGGACAGCACCCGTCTGGCCGAAGCGATCGGTGGACGATCGCTCACCGGCGAGGAGCGGCCACTGCTCCACACGACGACCGGGGGCTTCCCGCTGTACATCGTCGAGGCGATGCGGTCCACGTCCGACCGGGACGACGCGCTCTCGGTGGACGGCCTGTCGTCGGTGCTGCACCACCGTGTGGAGCAGTCGAGTCCGGCTGCGCGGGAGGTGGCGGGTCTGGCCGCCGCGGTCGGACGTGACTTCACGCTCGACCTGCTCACCGAGGCAAGCGATCTCGGTGCAATCGCGGTGGTGCAGGCAGTCGACGAACTGTGGCGCCGGCGCATCGTCACCGAGTTCCGCGACGGTTACGACTTCACGCACGACCTGTTGCGCGACGCCGCCTACGCGACGGTCGGATCGCCGCAGCGATGGCTGCTGCACCGGCGGCTCGCGCAGGCACTGGAACTGCTGCACCGCGACGACACCGATCCGGTGTCGGCGCAACTCGCCGAGCAGTACGCCCGTGGTGGACGTCCGGATCGGGCGGTGCCGTACTACCGGCGGGCGGCCGACATCGCGAGCCGCAGGTTCGCGTATGCCGAGGCGATCCGGCTGCATCGGCGCGCACTCACCCTGGTGCGCGCGCGTCCGGGAACCGGTTCCGCCGCAGAAGAACTCGAGATCCTCGAGGCACTGGCGGCACCGCTCAACGCCCGCTACGGCTATTCCTCACCCGAGTTGCAGCACACCCTCGAACGTTCGATCGAGCTTGCCGACACGCTGGGACGCACGGAGTCGACGATCGTCGGCCTCGTCGGGCTCTGGTCGTCACGATTCGTGCACGGTGACACCGCGGGCGCGCATCGGGCGGTGACGCGCGCATTGACGCTGGTGGAACCCGGGACCGAACTGTGCGGGTCGGCCCATTTCGCGTACGCGGGGTCAGCGGTGAGCCTCGGCCGGCCGGCCGAGGCGCTGGGTCATTTCGCGCTGGCCGCCGAACTCACCGAAGGCGCACACTCGTGGACCGTCGGCACCCGCCCGGACGTGCACGGCTGTGCGTGGGCGGCGCACGCGCACTGGCTGCTCGGCGACGACGTGGCAGCGCGCTCGCGCTGCCGGGAGGCGATCGCGTTGGCCCGCCGCGGCGACGATCCGTTCGTTCTGACCGTCGCACTCGCGTACGGCGCGGTCACCCGGCAGTTGTGCGGGGACCTGCCCGGATTGCGCGAGACGGTCGCCGAACTGCGGGAACTGTGCTCCCGGTACGACTTCGCGTACTACCGGGAATGGGGGCTGATCCTCGACGGCTGGTCCCGTGCGGGCGGTGACGGCATCGGTACGGTCCGGCGCGGCATCGCCAATCTGCGGGCGGCCGGTTCCTTCGCCCGGATGCCGTACTGGCTGTCGCTGCTCGCGGATCTGTACCGCGAGAGGCCCGGCGACGCGCGCGCGACCCTCGACGCGGCGACGGTCGTGGCCCGGTCCCGCGACGACCGGTGGTGGCTGCCCGAGGTGATGCGGATGCGCGCCGCGTACGACGAACCGGCGGCCGCCGCGGCGCGACTGCGTGCCGCCGCGAAGTTGGCGGGTGATCACGGCAGTGTCGCCCTGGTGCGGCGCTGCGAAC
>NZ_JBMBTE010000284.1:0-2076 GCF_048897285.1 Rhodococcus sp. O3 | reverse complement strand
CTCGCGCAGCAGCGACGACACCGGCAGCAGCGGAACGTCGAGGTCGGCGCGCTGCAGGTGGGTGCGGTCGGCGTCGACGATCGCGCGCCAGTGCGGATACAGATCGGTCTTGGTGACGAGCACCGCGACCGCGGGGCACAGGGTCCGGACCTGCCGCAGGAAGCTCACTTCCGGTGCGGTGAACTCCTGGCTCGCGTCGGAGACCACGAACACCGCGTCGGCGGACGAGAGCAGCGTGAGTGTCGCCGACGTGTGCGGGTTGGTGTGCCCGCCGACGCCCGGGGTGTCGACGAAGACGAGTCCGTCGGCGAGCAGCGGGCTCGGCACGTTCACCTCGAGCCGCCGGATCTCGCGTCCGTCCGCGTGGGCGCTGTGCAGTTCGGTGAGCGGGACCGGTACCCGCTCCGGGTCCGCGCCCGGTTCGGCGACCACCAATGCGGCCGATGCCTCGGCCGCGTGCTGGACGAGGGTCGGGACCGCGGTCGTCTCGTCGTCACCCACCGCGCACACGTCGAGCCCGAGCAGCGAGTTCACGAAGCGGCTCTTGCCCTGGCCGAGCGACCCCACCACCACGACCCGCAACCGCGGATCGACCACCCGCGTGCGGGTCGCCGCGAGCCTGACGGCAAGGTCGGCGCGGCCTGCATCGCGGGTGTGTGCGGTTGCCTCGTCGACGAGTTCGGCGAGTGCGGCGCGACGGCTCGCGGGGTCGACCGGTGTGTTCTGCATGATGCTGCGTCGGCTCGCCTTCTGTTGTCGATCGAGGGTGATTATGACGGCCCGGCTCAGTTCAGGAGGTCGTCGATGTCGACGGAATCCGGGCCGACCTGGCTCGATCCTCCGACGATCAGGCCGTTGCCGCCGAGCGAGGAGTCGAACAGGCCGCCGGTTCCGGCGGCGTTGCCGAACACGTCGCCCGGGTCGAGCGACGACCACACGTCCGCCGCATCCTGGACCCCGCCGGACAGCGAAGTCCCGAGGTCCGCGGCACCCTGCAGTCCCGCTCCCAGGTCGGCGCCGAGATCGACGCCGAGATCCGCTGCTCCCCCGACGGCACCCGAGACTCCGGCCCCGAGGTCCGCCGCACCCGTCACTGCGCCGTCGACGGCTCCGGAGACCCCACCGGCCAGTCCGACCGCGGCGTCGGTCGCACCGTTCACAGCGCCGTCGACCGCGACCAGGCTGTCGGCGACGAGCCCGCCCGTCACATCCGCACCGGCCGCCAGGCCGCCGCCGAGGGTGGTGGAGAGTTGCGCGCCGAGATCGGCGGCCACGTCGGCACCGACGGACACACCCGTCGCCAGGTCACCGCCCAGCCCGGCTCCTGCCTCGCCACCGACCTGCAGCACCGAGTCGACCGCAGCCGACAGGTCGGCAGCTGCATCCACACCGGCGGACACATCCACACCGGCGGACAGATCGGCGCCGAGGTCGAGGGCGGAGCCGACGGCACCGCCGAGCGAACCACCCAGTTCCGCTCCGGCCCCGAGCGCGCCTGCCAGTGCGGTACCGACCGCGACACCGAGGTCCGCGCCGCCGCCCACCGCGGCGTCGACCGCGGTGGAGAAGTTGCCGCCGGCGGACAGTGCCGTGTCGAGCAGGCCCCCGAGGGCAAGGCCCACCTGGCCACCGAGATCGCCACCGACCCCGAAGACCGCCTCGAGGGTGGCGCCGAGATCGGCACCGGCGGCCACGCCACCGACCGCACCGAGAGCGGCGTCCAGAGCGGCACCCAGGTCCACGGCGGCGCCTGCGTCGAGCCCGAGACCACCGGCGAGTGCGCCCGAGACCGCCACACCGAATTCGGTGGCCACTCCTCCACCGAGGCCCAGCGTCGCATCGAGGACGGATCCGACAGCCGCACCCAGATCGACGCCGGCCTGCCCACCCACCTGCAGGACCGCTCCCAGAGCGGTGGCCAGCTCGCTCACCGCACCGATGTCGAAGCCGGTGTCGAGGTGCAGATCGCCGTCCGCCTCGGATTCGGCCTCCGCCCCGAGACCGAGGCCGAGACCACCACCCAGGCCGCCACCCAGACCGAGCCCGGCACCGGCAGCGGCGCCCAGCCCGGCGCCA
>NZ_JBMBTE010000283.1:0-2105 GCF_048897285.1 Rhodococcus sp. O3 | reverse complement strand
AGCGCCCCCACACCCAGATCGACGGTTATCGCGTCGACCCCGGTGACTGGGCGGGCGCCGAAACCCCGCTGCCGGATTACGAGGACGAGGACGACACCTCGACCGGGGATTCGTCGACCGGGGATTCCTCCACCGGAGATTCGTCGACCGGAGGTTCCTCGACCGAGGACGACACGGACACCGAGGACAGCTCCGGCGGCGGGGACAGCACGGACACCGAGGACACCGACGCGCCGCGCAGCAGCGGCCGGGACTGGGGCAACCCGGACCCCGGCGACCCGATCGACGAGAGTTCCGTCTCGCCGTCGACGCCGAAGTCCAAGCCCCGCACCACCCCGCGGACGACGATCACCGGCCCCGCCGCCGTCGAAACCGTGATCGATCGCGCGATGTCGCAGATCGGTGTGCCCTACGCGTGGGGCGGCGGCGACGAGAACGGCCCCACGCGCGGCATCCGCGACGGTGGTGTCGCCGACAGCTACGGCGACTACAACAAGGTCGGCTTCGACTGCTCCGGACTGATGATCTACGCGTTCGCGGGCATCGGGATCTCCCTGCCGCACTACACCGGCTACCAGTACACAGCCGGAAAGCAGGTGCCGTCGGCGGAGATGAAGCGCGGCGACATGATCTTCTACGGTCCCAACGCGAGCCAGCACGTGGCGTTGTACCTCGGGGACGGACAGATGCTCGAGGCCCCGCAATCGGGTTCGCACGTGAAGATCTCCCCGGTTCGCTGGGCCGGAATGACGCCGTATGTGGTGCGGATGGTGTCGTGACAGCCGCGTGACCTCGCATTTCCCGATTGCCGGTCCCTGCCGGGCAGCACGTGCGGGGCACGGTGGCGGCGCCGGGCAGCCACACCTGGAATAGTGGTGCCCGAATGTGATCTCCAGCGGAACGACCTAGGCGAAAGCGGTGGATTCTTGGTGACCTCACGTGAGGGTGGGACGTCGGGCACGAATACCCAGGGCAATGCCCAGGGCGCGAATACCCAGGGCGCGACCGAGCAGGGTGCGACCACGCAGGGCCCGGCCGGCCAGGGCTCGGGTTCGGCTCCGGCCCTGTCGAAGGACGGGGCGAAGCCGCCCGCCACGACCGGCCAGGTTTCGGACGCGCAACTCCTCGAGAGAGCGATCTACGAGGTCAAGCGCGTCATCGTCGGCCAGGACCGGCTCGTCGAGAGAATGCTCGTCGGTGTCCTCGCCAAGGGCCACGTGCTCCTGGAAGGTGTTCCCGGTGTCGCCAAGACCCTGGCCGTGGAGACGTTCGCGAAGGTGGTGGGCGGCTCGTTCTCCCGCGTCCAGTTCACCCCGGACCTCGTGCCCACCGACCTCGTCGGTACCCGCATCTACCGGCAGGGCCGCGAGGAGTTCGACACCGAGCTCGGGCCGGTGGTCGCGAACTTCCTGCTCGCCGACGAGATCAACCGCGCGCCCGCCAAGGTGCAGTCCGCGCTGCTCGAGGTGATGGCCGAACGGCACGTCACCATCGGCGGCAAGACGTTCCCCATGCCCGAACCGTTCCTGGTGATGGCCACCCAGAATCCGATCGAGAACGAAGGCGTGTACCCGCTGCCCGAGGCGCAGCGCGACCGCTTCCTGTTCAAGGTCCTCGTCGACTATCCGACGGTCGAGGAGGAACGCGAGATCGTCTACCGCATGGGTGTGTCCGCACCCGAACCGAAGCAGATCCTCGACAACACCGAACTGCTGCGCCTGCAGGACGTCGCCAGCCGGGTGTTCGTGCACCACGCGCTCGTCGACTACGTGGTGCGGGTGATCTTCGCGACCCGCGCCCCCGCCGAAATCGGCCTCGTCGACGTCGACGGCTGGATCGCCTACGGAGCCTCGCCGCGCGCGACCCTCGGCATCATCTCGGCGGCCCGGGCGCTGGCCCTGGTCCGCGGCCGCGACTACGTCGTTCCGCAGGACGTGCTCGATGTCATCCCGGACGTGCTGCGCCACCGCCTGGTGCTGTCGTACGACGCGCTCGCCGACGAGGTCACGGCGGACCAGATCATCAACCGGATCCTGCAGACCGTCGGCCTGCCGCACGTCGCCCCGCAGGTCAACGCGCCCAACCCGCCGGCTCCCGCACCGGCG
>NZ_JBMBTE010000282.1:0-2146 GCF_048897285.1 Rhodococcus sp. O3 | reverse complement strand
GCGAGGCCGTGGACCGCGGTCGTCGCCGACGCGGCCAGTGCCGCCCCGATCAGCGCGGCCGTCGAGATGGCCGGCGCGAGCCAGGGCGGCAGGTTCGAGCGCAGGCTCAGCGCCGGGGCGAGCGCGACGACGGCGAGCAGCACCAGCGAGACGACGGTCAACGGTCGGCCCTTTCGAGGAGGCGGCGGGCGAGGGTGCGGCCGGATTGTTCGGCCTGCCATCCGGCGGTGTGCAGGCGCTGCGACACCGCCTGTTTGCTGATGCCCAGGCGTTGCGCCGCCTGGGCCTGGGGGAGTCCGGCGCGGGCGAGTTCGACCGCTTCCCGGCCCTGGTCGGTGCGGCGCAGCACCAGCGTCGCGAGCAGGGTGAGGGCGGCGTCGGCGTCGGCCGCGGCGTCGGGATCGGTGCCGTCGACGGCGAGGTTGCCCGGTGCGTTCTTGGCGCGTTCGACGGCGGTCCGCGCGTGTTCGAAGGCGGGGCCGCGTCCGGCGCGGGTCTGTTCGGGCAGCGGCGTCTCCACCGCGCCGACGCCGATCCCGACGCTCCAGTGGCCGCGCCGCACCAGGTCCAGGGCGAGATCCACGACGGTCTCGGCGTCGTCCGCGACCGCCTGCACCTCGTCGCCGGCGGTGCGCTCGAACGGGCGCAGCAGGTCGGCGTCGCGGAATTCCTCGAGCAGCGCCGCGACCCGGTCGATGTCACGTCGGCTGCCGCGTTGATCCACCGTCAACACGAACATTGGTCAAGAATGAAGCCTTGACTTCAGTAAATCAAGGTTTGAGACTTGTCGATTTCTCGTTGTCGGGATCGACGATCGCATCGAGCGCCGAACCGGCCGGCACCGGCAACCGCGCCTCGAGCCACAGTCCCACCACCCCGACGAGCAGGCACACCACCGTCACCACCATCAGGGCGGGGTTCGTGCGGCCGGTCAGCGCGTCGCCGAGCAGCACCACCCCGATCGTGCCCGGCAGGATGCCCACGATCGTGGCGAGCGTGTACGGCACCAGCCGCACCGACGAGATCGCACAGCAGTAGTTCACCACCGAGAACGGGGCCGCCGCGATCAGGCGCAGCGACCCGACCGCGAGCCAGCCCCGCCGCGCCAGCCGCAGATCCACGGCCTTGGCCGCGGGATGCGTCAGATACGACGCGACCGCCCCGCGGCCGATCCACCGCACCAGCAGCAACGCGAGCACCGCGCTGACCGTGGTCGCGGCCACCGAGACGGCGATGCCGGTGGCGGCGCCGAACAGCAGGCCGGCGCTGAGGGTGAACACGGTGCGCGGCACCGGGGCGATGGTCACGAGGGTGTGGACCAGGAAGAAGACGAGGACGAACGACGGGCCGACGGTGTCCGCCCACCCGCGGATCTCCGCGACCGTGGGATGGGGGATCAGCACCGCCGCGGCGGCCAGCGCGACGAGAAGGGCAAGTATGCCGAGGATTCTGCGGTCGGTCAGGAGCCTCGTCACGACCGACCACGATACCCGGACCCGGCAATCGACCGGTGCCCTGCGGGCGGCGCGGAGGCGGAAGGTAGATTTCCCTGCGCAAGTCCGTTAACGATCGCTAGGGAATCTGTGGTGATCCCCACAATAGCCGCGGCGTGTATGCGGCTAGCATCACACGAGAACCCGCCTAAGGTATCCACGGCCCACCATGGCCCGAGAACCTGCATCACACCGAGCCTGCACCACATCCCGCAGCGTAGGAGAGGAACCGCACGTGTCATTAGCTGCAGAAGCCGAGGACGCCGCACGCGCGTATGCGCAGTGGCAGAACGCGGTGGCCGGCGTGCTCGCGAAGTCCCGCCGCGTCGAGCCCGCCGAACTCGGACCGGAGCCGCAGCGACTGCTCGAGACCACCACGTACGACGACGTCACCGTCAACCCGCTCTACGGGGTTCGCGACGAGCGCCCCGAGGCGCCGCTGCCCGGTGAGTTCCCGTACGTGCGCGGAACCTCGGCCACCCGCGACGTCAACGCCGGCTGGCTCGTGTCCGCACAGTTCGGCGGCAGCGACGCCGCCGCCGCCAACGAGCGGATCCTCGCGGCCCTCGAGAACGGCGTGAGCGCGCTCTGGCTGCAGGTCGGCGCGGCGGGCCTGCCCGTCGACGCTTTGCCCGCGGTCCTGGACAAGGTGC
>NZ_JBMBTE010000281.1:0-2192 GCF_048897285.1 Rhodococcus sp. O3 | reverse complement strand
ACCGCGCCGGCACGGATCGGCCCGGTCACTGACAGACGTCGAGGGAGCATCAGATGAGCATCCAGCCGGTCGGGTCGGGTCGTCATCGGGTCGTGGTCATCGGATCCGGATTCGGTGGGCTGTTCGCCACCCAAGCCCTCAAACGCGCGGATGTCGACGTCGTGCTGATCGCCCGCACCAGCCACCACCTGTTCCAGCCGCTGCTCTACCAGGTGGCCACCGGCATCCTGTCCGTCGGCGACATCGCCCCGGCCACCCGCATGGTGCTGCGCAAGCAGAAGAACGCGCAGGTGCTGCTCGGGGAGGTCGAATCGATCGACATCGACGCGCAGACGGTCACCTCCCGATTCCTGGACCGGGTCACCGTCACCGAATACGACAGCCTCATCGTCGCCGCGGGTGCCGGTCAGTCCTACTTCGGCAACGACCATTTCGCCGAATTCGCGCCCGGTATGAAGACCATCGACGACGCGCTCGAACTGCGCGGCCGCATCCTCGGGGCGTTCGAGCAGGCCGAGTTGTCCGACGACCACGACGAGCGCACGCGGCTGCTGACGTTCGTGGTCGTCGGCGCCGGCCCCACCGGGGTGGAGCTGGCCGGGCAGATCGCCGAACTGTCGCGCCGCACCCTCAAGGGCGCGTTCCGGCACATCGATCCGACCGAGGCGCGGGTGGTGCTGCTCGACGGCGCCCCGGACGTGCTGCCGGTGTACGGGGGCAAGCTCAGCCGCAAGGCCCGCAAGACACTCGAGCGGCTCGGGGTGGAGATCCAGCTGGGCGCGATGGTCACCGGCGTCGACGCCGAGGGGCTGACCGTCAAGGACAAGGACGGCACCGAACGGCGCATCGAGTCGCAGTGCAAGGTGTGGTCGGCCGGGGTGGCGGCGAGCCCGCTCGGCAAGCAGCTGGCCGAGCAGTCCGGCGCCGGCATCGACCGGGCCGGTCGCGTCCAGGTGCAGCCCGACCTGACGCTGCCGGGGCACCCGAACGTGTTCGTCATCGGCGACATGATGGCGCTGGACAACCTGCCGGGGCTGGCGCAGGTGGCGATGCAGGGCGGCAAGTACGCCGCGCAGCAGATCGTGGCGGGCCTGCACGGGCAGGATCCGGCGCAGCGCAAGCCGTTCCACTACTTCGACAAGGGCTCGATGGCGACGATCTCGCGGTTCAGCGCGGTCGCGAAGGTCGGCAAGCTCGAGATCAGCGGGTTCATCGGCTGGATCGCGTGGCTGTTCATCCACCTGCTGTATCTGGTGGGGTTCTCGTCGAAGCTGTCGACGTTGCTGTCGTGGGCGCAGGCGTTCTTGTCCACCGGCCGCAACGAGATGGCCGCGACCGAGCAGCAGGTGTTCGCGCGGATCGCGATCGACCGGCTCCGGGAGCACACCGAGGCGGCCGAGGCGGCGGCGGCCGAGATCGAGAAGGGCGGCTCCGGGTCGGCCCGCGAGGCCGGCTGACGCCGAACCGGCTCGGGCACCGCCGGTGCCCGAGCCGGGAAGCCGTGTCCTAGTGGCCGATGCGGTCGGCGTCGGCGATGTTGGCCAGGCGCACCTGCCCGTGGGCGACCGTGCGGTCCTGCTCGTCGGTGATCGCGACCTGCCACAGCTGCTGGGTGCGGCCGCGCTGCAGCGGTGTGCCGGTCGCGGTGAGCACGCCCTCGCGGGTGGCGCGCAGGAAGTCGGTGTTGTTGTTGACGCCGACGACGTTGCCGCGGTCGCCGAACCACAGGGCGCCGGCGATGCTCGCGACCGTTTCGATGACCGCGCAGTACACCCCGCCGTGCACGATGCCGTAGGGCTGGTGGTGGCTCGGGGTCACCGTCCAGCGCGCCACCACCCGGTCCGGGCCGGTTTCGACGAATTCGAGTCCGAGCGCGGTACCGAAGCCGACGTTGTTCGCGTCGGTGGTGGCGGCGGGATCGGGGGTGAGCTGTTCGGTCATGGGGTCTCCGTCGTCGTCTCGGCCGTTCTGGCTTCTCGGCCTGTCCTGTCGGATGGTAGGCGCCCGCCGGTGCGCGACGGTGCCGGGGCGCGCGGGCGGTGCGGGCCCGGAAAAGGATCCGGCGGGCCCCGCAGGGTGTGCGGGGCCCGCCGTGGGAAGGACCGGGAGTCTCTGCAGCCCTCAGGACTCCGGCGCGGTCCGACAGTAGGCGACGACCATGATTGTAGGGAAGGCTGCCCTAATCAGGCAAG
>NZ_JBMBTE010000280.1:0-2239 GCF_048897285.1 Rhodococcus sp. O3 | reverse complement strand
GCGCCGTCCACGACGAGCCGGATCCGCGCGCTCGGGAACAGCGCCTGCACCCCGTCGACCAGCGCGAACCCGGCCGCCCATTCGGCGATGTTGACGGGTGCGACCGTGCCTGCGGTGGTGTCGATCGGGCCTGCGCTCGCGATCCCGACAGCGGTGATTTCCTGATCGCCCGCGGCGTGACGCAGCAACGTGGCCGCGGCGTCCCACACACCCGTCGTCGGGGTCGGGACGCTCAGCGGAGCGAGCGGGATGCCGTTGTCGCCGACGGTGGATGCTGCGAGTTTGGTGCCGCCGACGTCGAAAGCGAGTGCGGTCATGGCGCAAGACAGTAGCGCGTGACGGTCGCGCGGGAGGGCCGCAGATCTCCGCGTCAGGTGCGGCGCAGCACCAGCACGAGGTTGCTGACCAGGAACTCCCGGACCACCGGGACCTTCACGAGCCACCACGCCCAGCGCGGGTGGTAGCGGGGGAACGCGGCGAGCAGCTCGCCGTCGCGGGTGTTGCGGGCCCAGCGCAGGCCGTCCGCGCAGCCCACGTCGAACAGCGAGACACCGTAGCGGTTCTTCGGCTCGTGGCCGTGTTTGCGGGCGTACCGCCGGGCCGCGTACTCGCCGCCGAAGGCGTGCCACGGCCCGGTCTCGTGGCCGCCGAACGGACCCCACCACAGCGTGTAGGACAGCACCATCAGGCCGCCGGGCCTGGTCACGCGGAGCATTTCGTCGGCCATCACCCAGGGCTGGGCGACGTGCTCGGCGACGTTCGACGAGAAGCACACGTCCACCGACCCGGTCCGCACCGGCAACGCCAGCCCGGATCCGCGGATCGAGCCGCCCACCTGCAGGCCCGCGGCGTGCATCTCCGCCGGATCCGGCTCGATCGGCACGTACCGGGCGCCGACGCCGTCGAACGCGTCGGCGAAGTAGCCGGGACCGCCGCCGACGTCGACGACGGTGGTGCCGGTCAGGTCGCGGCCGGTCAGGCCCGTGTACAGGTCGCCGATCAGGTCGACGGTGTCGCGGGCGACCCCGCCGTAGAACACCTCGGGAGCGGTCTGTTCGTACCGGAAGCTCCCGAGCAGGCCGACGGAGCGGCGCAGCGTCGCGCGGCGGGCGAAACGCCCGGCGACGCGGGGCGGGCGAGTGTCGGACACGAGAGGCCAGCTTAGTGGGAGCGCGGGCGGCCCCGATCACCCCCTGCGCGCGACGAACTCGTTCGCACCGCGTATAAATACATCTTGTGTCTAAGTTGCATTCAGCGGCGGAGCAGGTCTACCGCGAGGTGAAGGAGCGGATCCTGTCCGGCACCCTGCCCGGCGGCGAACTGATCAGCGAAGGCGAGATCGCCGCCGAGATGGGGACCAGCCGGACCCCGGTCCGCGAGGCGTTCCTGCGCCTCGAGGCCGAGGGCTGGATGCGGCTGTATCCGAAACGCGGCGCGCTCGTCGTGCCCGTGGCCGACGGCGAGGCCGAACACGTGGTCGCCGCGCGGCTGCTCCTCGAAGCGGACGCCGTCCGCGTGGTGGCCGGCGGCCCCGACAGTGCCCGCGCGGAACTCGTGCGTGCTCTGCGCGCCAACCTCGGGGCCCAGCACGAGGCCGCGGACTCCGGCGACGTCGCGGCCTTCAGCGGGCTCGACGCGGACTTCCACGGCCTCATCGTCCGGGCCGCCGGAAATCCGCTGCTCGTCGACTTCTACCTGGGACTGCGCGAACGGCAGCGGCGCATGACCGCGCGCTCGCTGATCCGCGACCCCCTGCAACTGAACTCGATCATCGACGAGCACACACGGCTCGCCGACCTCGTCGACGCGGGCGACGCCGAGGGCTTCGCCACCGCCGACGACATCCACATGCGCCGCGTCCACGGACTGCCGCGCGCCACCGGAGGAGATGCACGATGAGCGTCGAGACGGCCACCGTCACCGAAGTCCCGGCGCCCGTCCGGCGACGGATCGCGCCCTGGGCGCTGGTCGCATCCGCCATGTTCGCGGTCGCGTGGGGCGGCAACGAATTCACGCCGCTGCTGGTGATGTACCGGCTCGACCACGGATACTCGCCCGTCGTCGTCGACGTGTTCCTGTTCGCCTACGTGCTCGGCATCGTGCCCGCGCTGCTGCTCGGTGGACCGCTCTCGGACCGGCTCGGTCGCCGCCCGCTCATGCTGCCCGCACCGTTCGTCGCGGCCGCGGGCTCGATCGTGCTCGCGTTCGGCGCGGACAGCGCGCTGCTGCTCGTCGTCGG
>NZ_JBMBTE010000279.1:0-2247 GCF_048897285.1 Rhodococcus sp. O3 | reverse complement strand
CTGTCTCACGACCATCCTGACAGCCAGCGTCAGGCCGCCACAAAGGCACACGGGCGCGTCAGCGCACGAGGAGACGCTGGAGCACGTCCGAGATCGTGATCAGCCCGACGACCTGCCCACCGTCGGTGACGGTGGCGAGATGGTTGCGGGTTTCCCGCATGGTCCGCAACGCCTCGTACACCGGGACCACGGCCTCGACGGTCAGCGCGGGCCGCATCAGCTCACCCGCGCTCACCTCGGGTGCGTGGAGGCTGTCGCGTACGTGCACGACCCCGTCCACGTGACCGTTGCCGCGCACCAGCAACCGCAGGTGCCCGGTCCGGCGGGCGGTCTCCCGGATCTCGGCGCCCGACGCATCCGGCGGCACGCTGCTCGGCCGGTCGTTCGGGGCGACGATGTCGCCGACCGTCAGCGCTTCCAGCTCCAGGGCGCTCGTCAGATGGCCGTGGTAGCGCTCGTCGAGAGTGCCCACCGTGGCCGAATGCTCGACGAGGTGCCGCAACGCATCCGGATCCTGGCCGGTGGCCACCTGATCGACCGGCTCCACCCCGGCCCTGCGCAGGCACCAGTTCGCCATCCGGTTCAGCTGCACGATGACAGGTCGGGTGAACCACATGAACACCCGCATCGGGATCGCCAGCATCGTCGCCGACTTCTCCGGATGCGCGATCGCCCACGACTTCGGTGCCATCTCCCCGACCACCAGGTGCAGGAACGTCACGATGATCAGCGCGAGCACGAATCCGGCGACGTCGGCCAGCCACATCGGGGCACCCCAACCCGCGATGAGCGGGGTCAGCCAGTGATGCACGGCCGGTTTTGTCACCGCACCCAGCGCCAGGGTGCACACCGTGATGCCGAGCTGGGAGCCGGCGAGCAGGACCGACAGTTCCGTCGCGCTGCGCAACGCGGCCCGCGCGGCACGGCTGTGCGGGGCAGCGTCCTCGAGGCGGTGCCGTCGCGCGGCGATCAGCGCGAACTCGACGGCGACGAAGAACGCACTGGCCGCGATCAACGCGACCGTCACGGCCGCCACGATCCAGGGGTTACTCATCGATGTTCACCTCGGGCTCGGTACGGACGGTGACGTGCAGCGAGGACGGCACGTGCTTGTCGATGGCCCGCACCTCGGCGACCAGGGTGCGGCGGGGGAAGCGATCGTCGCTCACCAGGTCGGCGGGATCCGAGCCCAGGGCGATCTCGACCCGATCGCCGACGGCGGGCAGGCCGCCGAATTCGGCGATGACCAGCCCGGCGAGGGTCTCGTAGTCGCCGTCGGGCAGCGTTCGGCCGAGCGTTCGGCCGACCTCGTCGAGATGCGCGGTGCCGCGAACCGTCCAGCCGTCGCCGGCACGCACGATCACCGCGGTGTCGGACTCGGGATCGTGTTCGTCGGCGATCTCGCCGACCAGTTCCTCGGCGATGTCCTCGACGGTGACGACCCCGGCGAAACCGCCGTACTCGTCGATGACCAGCGCCATCTCCTCGTGGGCCTCGCCGAGGCGCGCGAGGACGTCCGGCAGCGGCAGCGTGGTCGGCACGATCACCGCGGACCGGTGCACGGAGCCGGCGGTGCCGCCGGTCCGGTCGAGTTCGAGCAGGTCGTGCAGGTGCACCACACCGTGCAGGTCGTCGGTGGAGGCACCCACGACCGGGTAGCGGGTGTGGCCGGTGCTCATCGTCGCGAGCACCCGATCGACGGGCTCGTCGACATGGACGACATCCACCCGGGCGCGCGGAATCATGGCGTGCTCGGCGGTGCGGGTGGGGAAGTCGAGAATGCGGTCGAGCAGGGTCGACAACTCCGGCGGCAGCTCTCCGGTGTCGCGGGACTCGGCGACGATGTGCTCGAGATCGCGGACGGTTGCCGAATGTTCCACGTCGTGAACGGGTTCGATCCGCAACAGCCGCAGCAGCAGATTCGACGCCGCGTCGAAGAGCGTGATGAGCCAGCCGAACAGTTTCAGGTAGACGGTCGTCGACAGCGCCAGCTTCCGCGCGACCGGCTCGGGACGGGCGATGGCCAGGTTCTTCGGGAACAGTTCCCCGAACACCATCTGCACGACGGTGGAGAACAGCACCGCAAGCACGGTGCCGACGGCCACCCCGACGGCGGTGGGAACACCGACGCCGCCGAACAACTCGCCGAGGCCGCTGCCGATGAGAGGTTCGGCGACATAGCCGACGAGCAGGCCGGTGACGGTGATACCGAGCTGTGCGCCGGACAGCATGAACGAGGTGCGGCGG
>NZ_JBMBTE010000278.1:0-2298 GCF_048897285.1 Rhodococcus sp. O3 | reverse complement strand
GCTGCAGGTCGCGCAGCATCGCCGGTCCACCGACCGTTACCTCTGCACCGTCGACCACGGCGCTCACACCGCGGCCGGGCAGCGACCGGAAGTCGGTGGCGGTGACCCGCTCGTCGCGGGGCACACGGTCCTCGGCCGCCGCGACGATGGCCCGCGCGACCGGGTGTTCGCTGTCGGCCTCGACCGCGGCGGCCACGGCGAGCAGCTCCTCGTCGGTGACCCCCGTGGCGGGCGCGACGCCGGTCACCTGATGGCGACCCTGCGTGAGGGTGCCGGTCTTGTCGAACAGCACCACATCGACGGTGCGCATGCGTTCGAGCGCCAGGCGGTCCTTCACCAGAACCCCTGCTCGCGCGGCGCGTTCGGTGGAGATCGCGATCACGAGCGGGATCGCCAGTCCCAGGGCATGGGGGCAGGCGATGACGAGCACGGTGACGGTGCGCACCACCGCCTCGTCGAGGTTGCCGAGCAGCGTCCACACCGCGAAGGTGAGCGCGCCGGTGACCGCCGCGAAGTAGAACAGGAACGCGGCAGCCTTGTCGGCCAAGGCCTGCGCGCGGGACGACGAGGCCTGTGCGTCGGCGACCATCCGTTGGATACCCGCCAGAGCGGTGTCCGCGCCGACGGCGGTGATACGCACCCGCAGGGAGCTGTCGGTGGCGACGGTGCCGGCGACGACGGTGTCGCCGACCTGACGGACGACGGGCCTGGATTCGCCGCTGATCATCGATTCGTCGACCTCGGCGCGGCCGTCGGCGATCGTGCCGTCCGCCGGCACTCGCCCCCCGGACCGCACGAGAACCAGGTCACCGACCGCCAATTCGGCCGACGGCACCTCGCGAGTGCCGTCGTCGGTGATCTTCTCGGCGGTGTCCGGCAGCATCGCGGCGAGCGCCTCGAGTGCGCCGGACGCCGAACCCAGCGCGCGCATCTCGAGCCAGTGGCCGAGCAGCATGATGACGATCAGCAGCGCCAGCTCCCACCAGAAGTCGAGGTCGAAGCCGCCCAGGCCGAGCGTGGTGACCCACGAGGCGACGAATGCGACGCCGATCGCCATCCCGATCAGCAGCATCATCCCCGGCCGCCGGGATCGCAGCTCTGTCCAGCCTCCGGTGAGGAACGGCATGCCGCCGTAGAAGAAGATCACCGTGCCCAGCACGGGCGGAATCCACGCGACCCAGGGGGCGTGGGGGAGTGTGTAGCCGAACAGGTCGGCGACCATGTGGCTGAACGCGACGACCGGCACCGACAACACGAGGCTGATCCAGAATCGTCGCCGGAACATCTCCCCGTGGGCTCCGTGTCCCGCGTGCCGATCGTGACCGCCGTGTGCGGCGTCGGCAGTGTGTGCGTCGTGACCGGCGCGTGGAGCCGGGGGCAGGGTCGTCTTCGTGGCGCCGGGTTCGATCTCGGGCTGATGGTTGTGCATCGGGCACCTCTCCGGGCTGGACGTAGGTGTTCCTCTACCGAGTTTATACCCCTAGGGGGTATGCCACACCCGACGGTATACCCCCAGGGGGTATAAAGCAAGGGTGATCGAGCTGCGAAGCGCGTGTGCGCGGTGATCGGCGCCTCAGGCCTCGAGCGCCCGGACGTGGATACGTCGGCCCTCGTCCGCGGCGGGATCCCACAGCACCGAGAGGTGTCCGTGGCCGTCGAAGGGCGCTTCGCAGTACTGCAGCGTCGGGGAGGGCTGCGGCCTGTGTCCGGCCGGTCCCGCGTCGAGATCGATCGCTCTCGGCGGGCGGCACGATGTCAGGTTCGACTCGCTGCGCAGCTGTGATGCGCGGTTCGCCGATTCGGAGTCGACCACGAGATATGCGGTCGAGTCCGGGAAGCCGCCGTGGAACTCGGCGTAGTCGATCGACTCGGCATCGGTCAGGCGTAGGCCGAGGCTCGTTGCCAAGTTCGTCGCGCTGTTCCGGGTCGACTCCGCCTGCAGTGAGCGGAAGTGTGGCAGCGCCCCGAACCACACCAGCGGGACGGCGACGACCACGAGTCCGGCGCCGACGCACCACCGACGGAACCGCGTCCGAAAGAGGGGCATGGCCGATCACGTTACAGGGCAAGCGCTTCGAGCCACCGCCCGCCGACCGATGAGAAAGCTGCGCGCTGCCTGCAGCGCGCGGTTGTCTCCCGCGTCTGCGGCTGCGCGGCAGGGTCTCCGCGCGTACGGCGATCACGGTCACCACCTGTCCGCAATCCCTCGTAACGTCGACGATATGGCAGCAGCGAAACACATGGCCTGCGCCGACCGAATCGTCGAGATCGGGCCCGGCGGGGGTGCAGGCGGCGGGC
>NZ_JBMBTE010000277.1:0-2301 GCF_048897285.1 Rhodococcus sp. O3 | reverse complement strand
GCGGCTCTCGACCGCGAGGCCGCGGCCGCGCTCGCCGAGGTCGCTGCCGACCTCGATGTCGGCGGGACACCGTTCGGCGGGATTCACACCCAGGGCCCGGCGATCGTCCCGGTTCCCGGGCCGGGTACCGATCCGCGCGAGGTGATGCGCTGGTGGGAGATGCTCGGGGCGCAGGCCCGCGAGCATCTGCTCGCCAGCCGGCCGGGCGAGATCGGCGGGCTCGACGGGATCCCCGCCGCCGACCGCGACCGCGCGAATCGCGCACTGCTCGAGGGCGAGCGCGTCCGGCTCGAACGCGTCGCCGAGCGGCTGGCCACCGAGCTCGACGGCAACATCTTCGGTGGTCTGTTCAGCAACGCCGACGCCGGCCTCGAACAGACCCGCAGGAAACTCGCCGCGCTCGATGCCGTCGCGGACGTGCTCGCGCGCGGCGACCGGCAACTGCTGGCGCTCGACCTGTCGGGACGCGAGGCGATGGCCGCGGTCGCGGTCGGCGACGTCGACACCGCCCACCATGTCGCGGTGTTCACCCCGGGCGCCGGCTCGACGGTGCAGGGCAATCTCGCCGGCTACGACGAGCAGATCGCGGCGGTCCGCTCCCAGGCCGAACGCGGCCTGGAATCGTCCGGTCGCCCGGACCGTTCGGTCGCGGCAGTGACCTGGCTGAATTATCAAGCTCCGCAATGGGGTTGGGGTCTCGCAGTGACCGAGCAGAGCCCGGTGTCCGATCTCGCGGCGACCCGCGCGGCACCGGGCCTCGCTCAGTTCCTGACGAGTCTCGATGCGCGCGAGGACAATCCGAACGTGACGGCGATCGGGCACTCCTACGGTGCGCTCGTCACCGGCATGGCACTGGTGCAGGGCGCCCCCGCCGATGCCGCGGTGTTCCTCGGCGCGCCGGGTATCGGCACCGACGACGTACACGATCTGGGGCTGGCGCCCGGCTCGGCATTCCTCGTCGAGGCCGACCGTGACCCGGTCGCCGATGTCGGCACGTTCGGCGGCGATCCCAGCTTCCTCGACGGCCTGACCCGGCTGTCGTCGGATCCGGGCATCGGCGCCACGGGTGAGGCGTACCGCGGCTCGATCGGGCACAGTGCCTACCTGACTCCCGGGACGACGAGTTCCTACAACGTCGCACTGGTCGTTGCGGGCCTGGCCGGGCAGGCGGTGCGATGAGGACCCGGCGACTTCTCCCGGTGGCGCTGCTGCTCGCGGCGACCACCGGATGCGCGTCCGATCCCGAATTCCACGCCGTCCCGGAACCGGTCGCGACCACCATCGACGGGGCCGTCGACCACTACCTGCGGGTGCACCACGAGATCGCCGACGCACTGTCCGCGGAATTCCCGGAACTGGTCTTCGGCACCGACCATTCGCGCCTGAACGCGGGGTGCGAGATGTCGGACGGCAGCACCGGCTGGGTCGCGCATCTGCCGCTGCTCGTGTCCGACCACAGCGTGCCCCGCGACGTGGACCGTGCCGTGGAGGTGTTCGATCGTGCCGCTGCCCGGGCCGGATTCCATCAGCGGGTGGCGGTGCCGCCGCTGGCCCGTCGATTCGACGAACGGCGGGTCGCCTCCGACGGCTCGGCGGTCACGTTCGGTGCCGGGGTGTCGACGGTGCTCGGACTCGAGGTCGGCTGCTACCCGCGGTGAGGGCAGCTGTCGGTTACGCTCGGTTGTCCGTCCAGGTGAGTCCGAGCCGGCGAGGGGGATGTCATGCGTGCGGTGCTCGGTGTCGCAGTCGACGACGGGGAGATCAGCGCGGTACTCGTCGACGCCGATGTACCGGCGCTCGGCCCGTTCGATTCGCAGCGCTGGGCCGCGTCCGACGCCGACGACACGACCGCCGCGGCGGTCGGTGCCGTCGCCGCCATGACCGAACGCGCCGAACGCGCGGGGCTGGCCATCGGCCGCATCGGGCTGGTGGCCGATCCCGCCGTCGTCGACGCCGTCCGCGAGGCCGCGTCCGTGGAGGTGACCCCGAGCGAGGTGGACGCGACCCGGTTCGCGTACCTGGCCAATGCCCCCGAACTGGCCGAGACCCCGGTGCTGGCCGTGCACACCCGCAGCGGGGGAGCGGAGACCGTGTCGGTTGTGGACGTCCCCGCCGGCAGCGTGCTGGCGGCGGTGACCCCGGACGGCGACGAACTCGTCGGCTACGCCGACCTGCTGCCGGACGCGATGGACGAGGCGGTCGCCCGCGCAGGCCGATCGCCGCAGGCCCTGGTGTTCCTGGATCTGCGTCCCGGCGACGCCGGTCCCGCCCGGGAACTGGCCACCGTGCTCGGTGTCCCGT
>NZ_JBMBTE010000276.1:0-2354 GCF_048897285.1 Rhodococcus sp. O3 | reverse complement strand
GGCCATCGAGAACTGGCTGTCCCAGTTGCGGCGTACCGCGCCCGGCGTCGAACAACCGCGTCCCGCCCGCCCGGCGCCGGATCAGGCTCCGCCACCGCGGGAGCAGGATCCGCGTCTCGGCCGGTACCGCGACCCGGATCCGGAGCGGTCCGGTCCGACGACGGGCCGGCACGGCGACGAGGACAACGCGGGTGGAATCAGCGTCAGCGAGCTGATCGCCCGCCAGCGCCGGACATAGCGCGGCCCCGGTTCCTGCGCGCTCAGCGCAGGAACTGGCGCAGCGCGGTGCCGATGGGATGCCGGACCGTCAGTGCGCTGAAACGCAGCCTGCCGGTGACCACGAGGTGCAGCGGCCCGAACGGCGGACCGGACCGCACCTTCGAGTTCGTGCTCGACGCGACCGGATCGATGCCGTTGACGTCCGCGGTCGCTTCCGCCGGAACGACGAGGGTGATGGAACCCAGGTAGTCGTTCACGTGGACGTTCACGACCTGGGTCTGCATCACCGCTTCGGTGAAGTCGAGGACCACGGTCGACATCCGCGTGTCGATCTGCAGCATCGGCGGCACCTCCCAGCGTCCCTTGCGTGAGATGTTCGACATGCGGCCGCGGATCACCGGCGCACCTGCAACCGGCGCACCCGCAACCGGCGGCGGCCCCGTCATCGGGGGCTGCGCCGGCGCGTACTGTGCCTGCATCTGCCGAAGATATTCGGGGCGCAACTGGATGCCCGGCAGGTCGATGAGAACCTGGTTGACGTCGGCGCGGGTCTTGGCCGCCAGCACGGTGTCCATGCGTTCGGTGAACTCACCGAGCGAGAGCATGCCTTGACCGACCGCCCGCTGCAGCAGTTGACCGACGTGTTCCCGTTCCGCGTCCGAAACGCGCAGATCCCGCGAGTCCATGGCCACCACAGTAGGTGGAAGATCGCGCCTCGTCGCGTGGCCGGAGCCGATATCTGTCGATCGGTGTCGGATTCGATCGTCATCACTGTGGCGGGCCACAATCCGCGCCGCCGAGATTCACCGAGCCGCAGTGTGCGGACGGACGACTCGGCAGGATCGAGTCGGAGCGACCAGAGAAGAGGCGATTCCCGTGCGATACACGATTCTGATGCACTACTCGGAGGAGACCGGCGAGTCGATCGGTGAGGAGACGATCGCTGCCGGCCGGGAGGCGTTCGCCGCCTACACAGCCGCGTTGGAGCAGGCCGGCGTCCTGATCGGCGCGGAGGTTCTCGCCCCGTCCGAACTGACGACCACCCTCAGGATGGTCGACGGCGAACTTCGCGTGCAGGACGGGCCGTTCGCCGATACGAAGGAGCAGCTGGGCGGAACCGTCGTCATCGACGTGCCGGACCTCGATGCGGCGATCGAGTGGGCGCGGCAGGCGCCGCCGATCCACTGGGGTGCGGTCGAGGTCCGGCCGGGCGCGACCTACACGGTCGAGGGTGTCTGGACGCCGAACCAATGACGCGGTCCGGGGCGTGGGCCGCTGCCGAGCATGCGGCACGCGCCTCACGCGCCCGGTTGGTTGCGCTGCTCGCGTCGAGCTCCGGCGACCTCGCGCTCGCCGAGGACGCCGTGGCGGCGGCGTTCGAGCAGGCGCTGGTGGTCTGGCCCGAGCGGGGTGTTCCCGCGAATCCGGACGGCTGGCTGCTCACCGTCGCCCGGAACCGGCAGCGTGACGTGTGGAAGTCCGCCGCGTACCGCACCGCGGCTCCGCTCGAGCAGGTGCCCGACGACACCGGCTCGGTGGCGACGCTCGACGATGTCGACCCGGATGCGATCCCGGACCGGCGGCTGGCGCTGTTGTTCGTGTGCGCGCATCCTGCGATCGCAGAGTCCACGCGTACCCCGCTGATGCTGCAGGCGGTGCTGGGTTTCGATGCGGCACAGGTTGCTTCGGTGTTCGCGGTCTCGCCGTCCGCGATGGCGGGGCGGCTGGTCCGCGCGAAGCGGCGCATCCGCGACGCCCGGATCCCGTTCGTCGTCCCGGACCGCACCGCGATGCCCGAGCGGCTTCCCGCGGTCCTCGAAGCGGTCTACGGATGTTTCACGATCGCCCGCGGCCCCGAGGTGACACCGATGGCGGACGAATCACTTTATCTGGCAACTGTTCTCGCTGAGTCCGTCGACGAACCGGAAGCCTGGGGGCTGGCGTCGCTGATCGCGCTGTCACTGAGCCGGGCCGGCGCGACCGGCGCCGGCTTCGTCCCGCTCGACGAGCAGGACCCGTCGTCGTGGGACGAGAAACTCGCGGCACGGGGCGAGCGCATGCTCCGCCGGGCCTCGGCCGGCGGGCGCATCGGGCGTTTCCAGCTCGAAGCCGCGATGCAGGCGGTCCATGCCGCC
>NZ_JBMBTE010000275.1:0-2355 GCF_048897285.1 Rhodococcus sp. O3 | reverse complement strand
CCTTCGGGGTCGCGCCGCGACCCTCGAGACCACGGCGACGCTGACCGCCGGAGCCGACGACCTGCCCCTTCTTGCTTCCGCCCTTGCGGATTGCTCCGCGGCGCTGAGAATTGCCAGCCATCACTGCCCTGCTTTCAAGGACCACTCGGGTCCGTTCGGCGTATCGGTCACTTCGATGCCCGCCTTCGCCATCCGGTCGCGCACCTCGTCGGCGACCGCCCAGTTCTTCTCCGCGCGCGCGATCTGACGCCGCTCGAGTTCGGCGGCGACGAGCACGTCGAGCGCAGCGAGCGCCGCAGATTCGTCGCGGGACTGCTCCAGCCAGTGCGGATCGAGCGGGTCGAGACCGAGGACGCCGAGCATCGCGCGGACCTGGCCCGCGATGTGCACGGCGGCGTCGAGGTCGCCCGCGTCGAGCGCCTTGTTGCCCTCGCTGCGCCGGCCGTGGATCTCGGCGAGCGCCTTCGGCACACCGAGGTCGTCGTCGAGAGCCGCGGCGAAGGCCTCGGTCCAGGTCCCGAGCGGGACGTCGCCCGCGCGGTCGCGGGTCTTGAGCACGAACGATTCGAGACCCCGGTAGGCGGCGGCCGCCTCCTGCAGCGCCGCGTCGGAGTACTCGAGCATCGAACGGTAGTGGGCACTGCCCAGGTAGTACCGCAGTTCCTGCGGCCGGACGTGCTTGAGCACGTTCGGGATCGACAGCACGTTGCCGAGCGACTTGGACATCTTCTCGCCGCCCATGGTGACCCAGCCGTTGTGCAGCCAGTACCGCGCGAAACCGTCGCCCGCAGCCTTGGCCTGCGCGATCTCGTTCTCGTGGTGCGGGAACACCAGGTCCATGCCGCCGCAGTGGATGTCGAAGGTCCCGCCGAGGTAGTAGCCGGCCATCGCCGAGCACTCGAGGTGCCAGCCGGGCCGTCCGCGACCCCACGGGGTCGGCCAGGACGGCTCACCGGGCTTCTCGGCCTTCCACATCGTGAAGTCGCGGGGGTCGCGCTTGCCCTGGCCCGCGCTCTCGCCCTGGTGGACGTCTTCGAGCTTGTGCCCGGACAGCGATCCGTACTGCGGATAGCTGAGCACGTCGAAGTAGACGTTGCCGTCGGCCGCGTAGGCGTGGCCCGCGTCGATGAGTCGCTGCATCAGTTCGACCATCTGGGTGATGTGGCCGGTCGCGCGGGGCTCCACGGATGGAGGCAGCACGCCGAGGGCGTCGTAGGCGCGGTTGAAGGCGCGCTCGTACGTCGACTTCCACTCCCACCACGGGCGGCCCGCCTCGGCGGCCTTGCGGAGGATCTTGTCGTCGATATCTGTGACATTTCTCACAAAAGCGACGTCCAGGCCTTGCGCGGACAGCCACCGACGCAGTACGTCGAACGCGACGCCACTGCGCACATGACCGATATGGGGCTCGCCCTGCACGGTGGCGCCACACAGGTACACCGAGGCATGGCCGGGGACCAGCGGGACGAAATCCCGCACGGCCCGCGTTTCGGTGTCGTAAAGGCGCAAGGTCACGACCGACGATCCTACCGTTCCGTGCCGAGAGGCAGGACCAGAGCAGTCGCGATCGCCGCCACACCCTCGCCGCGGCCGGTGAGGCCGAGCCCGTCGGTGGTGGTCGCCGAGACCGATACCGGGGCGCCGAGCACGTCGGACAGGGCCCGCTGCGCCTCGTCGCGACGCGGGCCGATCTTCGGGCGATTTCCGATGACCTGGACCGCGGCGTTCCCGATCGTGAAACCGTTCGTGTGGAGCAGTCGCCGTACCTCGGCGAGCATCGACGCACCGCTCGCCCCGGCCATCTCCGGCCGGTCCGTGCCGAACACGGAACCGAGGTCGCCGAGGCCCGCTGCGGAGAGCAACGCATCGCACAGCGCGTGAGCTGCGACATCACCGTCCGAATGGCCCGAGCACCCGTCGACACCCTCGAACAGCAGCCCCGCCATCCAGCACGGTTTGCCTGCCTCGACGGGGTGGACGTCGGATCCGATACCGACTCGCACGGTGCTAACGCTCCTGTTCTCGTTCGGCCGATTCCCGGGCTCCGGTCTCCGACGCGAGCAGCGCTCGGGCCAGGACCAGGTCCAACGGCGTCGTTATCTTGAAGGCCAGAGGGTCGCCGGCGACGGTGTGCACCCGCTCACCGAGCCGTTCGACGAGGCCTGCGTCGTCGGTGGCGTCACCGGCGTCGTCGTTCGCCCGGCGCAGCAGCGCGACGTCGAATCCCTGAGGAGTCTGCACCGCACGCAGGGTGGACCGGTCCGGTGTCCCGGTGACCCAGCCGTCGGTGTCGATGCTCTTGATGGTGTCGGCGACCGGCAGGACCGGAATCACCGCGTCCTTGCCCTCGCGCAG
>NZ_JBMBTE010000274.1:0-2359 GCF_048897285.1 Rhodococcus sp. O3 | reverse complement strand
CGGGCCGGTCCCCCGCGCGGCGGCCGGCCACGTCGGCACGCCCGGCGAACGCGGCGACGGTCGGTGCCTCGAACAGTTCCCGCACACCCAGATCCGTGCCGACGGCGGTGTTCACACGGGCGACCACGCGGGTCGCGCTGAGCGAGTTGCCGCCGAGGTCGAAGAAGTTGTCGTCCAGGCCGACGCGGTCCAGGCCGAGGACCTCCGCGAAGGCCGCGGCGACGGCACGTTCGGTGCCGGTGACGGGCGCCCGGTATTCCGCCCGGGCGAAGTCCGGGGCGGGCAGCGCAGCGCGGTCGAGCTTGCCGACCGGGGTGAGCGGCAGTTCGTCGAGCACGACGATCGCGGCCGGAATCATGTGCGAGGGCACGAAGTCCCGGAGATGTTCGATCAGCGCGGCAGCCTCCGGGACCGCGGTATCGGGACCGTCCGCGGGCAGCACGTAGGACACCAGCACGGTGTCGCCGCCCGGACCGGGACGTCCGATGGTGATGGCGAAGTCCACGTCCGGGTGGGCGGTGAGGGCCGCGTCGATCTCCCCGAGTTCGACGCGGATGCCACGGATCTTGACCTGGAAGTCGGACCGGCCGAGGTAGTCGAGGGTCGGGGTTCCGTCGGCGGTGGTCCGCCAGCGCACGACGTCACCGGTGCGGTACAGGCGCGCACCGGACTCGCCGAAGGGGTCGGCGACGAACCGCGATGCGGTCAGCGCCGGCCGGCCCCGGTAGCCGCGCGCCAGCGCGGGCCCGCCGAGGTAGAGCTCCCCGGCGACACCGGCCGGGACGGGACGCAGCGCGGCGTCGAGGACGACCTCGGTGAATCCGCGGCCCGGTCCTCCGATGGTGACGGGTTCTCCCGGGACGAGCGCGTCGCTGAGATTGGACATCACGGTCGCTTCGGTGGGTCCGTATCCGTCGAGCATCGTGCGGCCGGGAGCCCAGCGATCGACCAGTTCCGGTGCACACGCTTCCCCCGCGACGAGCAGGACACGCAGCGCGTCGAGACCGGCCGGGTCGAGCGAGGCCAGCACGCTCGGGGTGAGCACCATGTGGGTGACGGCCTCGCGGCGCAGGAGCTCGGTGAATTCGTCGCCGCCGTAGACGGTCGGGGGCACGACGACCAGGGTCGCAGCCGATCCCACCGCCCACAGCATTTCGAACACGGACGCGTCGAAACTCGGTGAGGCGCAGTGGAGCATCTTCGCATCGCGGTCGCCGGCGAGGCGGGTGCGCTGTTCGGTCACGAGGTTCGCCAGGCCGTGGTGGGTGACGACGACGCCCTTCGGCAGGCCGGTCGATCCCGACGTGTAGATCACGTACGCGGCCTGGCCGGGATGGACCGGGTCGCCGTCGGTGATCGGCGCGTCGGACACGTCGTCGACGGGTTCGTCGATCACGAGCCAGCGCACCGAGCCGGGCAGCCGGTGCAGAGTCGACGAGAGGGTGACGCCGACAGTCACTTCCGAGTCGGTGATCATGTGCTCGATACGTCCGGCCGGATGGTTCGGGTCCACCGGCACGAACGCGGCGCCGGCCTTCGCGACGGCCCACACCGCGGTCACCGACTCGACGGATCGGGTGAGCGTCACCGCGACGATCGACTCGCGGCGCACCCCGGCATTCCGCAGGGCGCGAGCGAGGCGGTTCGACGCGGCGTCGAGTTCGGCGTACGTGACGTGGCGGCCGGGCGCCGCAATCGCGATTCCGTCGGGGTTCGCGGCGACCGCCTCGGCCAGCAGCTGCGGCAGCGTGGTCCCGGGCATCGGGGCGGTACCGCCGACGACGGTGCGGTGCGGGGCCTCGAGATCGGCCAGCCGGGTTTCCGGGCCGGCCGCGAGCATCGCCTCGACGAGCGCGACGACGGCGTCGTGGTGCGCCCGCAGCTCGTCGTCGCCGTAGCGATTCGGATTGGCGGCGAACTCGACGAATACCGTTGCGCCGCTGCGGTACACGTTCACGACGAGATCCGGCACGGGACCGGTCGTGAGGATGTGGAAGTCGGTGGAGAGCGTACCGAACTGCAGGTGCCGGTCGAACAGCATGACGTTGACCATCGGACCGGTCACGGCGCGGGCGGCGGCGTCGGCACCGAGGTCGCGCAGGATGTCCTCGACATTGCCGCGCTGGTGCCGCAGTGCACCGAGCAGTTCGCCCTGGACGCGGTCCACGAGATCGCCGACGGTGTCGCCCGGCCACGTCTGCACCCGGATCGGGGCGACGTTGGCGAGCATGCCGCCCGAGCGGCGCAGGACCGCGGTGGGTCGCGCCGAGACCGGGATGTCGACGGTGACCTCGCGGCGGCCGGTGCGTCGGGACAGGTAGTGGGCGAATGCCGCGACGAGGGTGGCGGCGGGGGTGCC
>NZ_JBMBTE010000273.1:0-2383 GCF_048897285.1 Rhodococcus sp. O3 | reverse complement strand
CGACGACGAAGTGCTCGAAGCGTTCTCGCGGGCTGCGCGACGATCCGCCAAGTCCGGTGCGCCGCTGTCGGGCATCGTCGCCGAACTCGCCGAACGCGGTCGCGCCGAAGCGGAGGACCGGGCGGCCGCCGCGATCGAGCGGGCCGGAGTGCTCGTCAGCGGACCGCTCGGCCTGTGTTTCCTGCCGGCGTTCGTGTGCCTGGGCATCGTCCCGGTCGTGATCGGACTGGCGGGGAAGGTCCTCTCCGGGGGACTGCTGTGAGACATCGGCGCGGATGGCCCGTGCCGGTCAGAGGGGAGAAATCATGTTCACCAACGGAATTCGAATCGTGCGTGATCGGCTCGCGGGGGCCGTGGTCGACGAGGACGGCATGTCGACCGCCGAATACGCGATCGGCACGATCGCGGCCGCGGCGTTCGGGGCCGTGCTCTACACGGTCGTCACCGGCGACAACATCGTCTCGGCGCTCACCGGCATCGTCGAGCGCGCCCTGAACACCGCGGTGTGAGCGGCTCCGGGGAAGAGGGTGGAGTGACCGTCGAAGCGGCGATCACCCTCGCCGCGCTGGTGTCGGTTCTCGTGCTGTGCCTCGGTGCGGTGCTGTGTGTTTCCCATCAGTTCCGCTGCCAGGACGCGGCGCGGGAGGCCGCCCGGCTGGCTGCGCGCGGTGACCAGGCGCGGGCGGTCGAGACGGCCGCCCGGGTCGCTCCGCCGAACGCGCGGATCACGCTGCGCGAGGACGGGGATCTCGTCGTCGCGGTGGTGTCGGTGGCGGGGCCGTTGCTGCCGCTGGTGACGCTGACGGCCGAGGCCGTCGCGGTCCGCGAACCCGAACCGCTGCCGTGAGCGCACCGGGGAACGACCGGGGCAGCGCGACGATCGTCGGGTGTTTCCTCATGGCGGCGCTCGTCGTCGTGACCGCGACGCTGGTGCACATCGGGTCGGCCGTGGCGTCACGGCATCGGGCGCAGGCGGCCGCCGATCTGGCGGCGCTGGCCGTCGCGGTCGCGCTCGACCGGGGAAGCGACCGGGCATGCGGGCAGGCCGAGCGGATCGCCACGCGCATGCGGGTCCGGGTGCGGGAGTGCTCGGTCGACGGGTGGGACGCGGTCGTCGAGGTCGCCGCGGAGGTGACGCCGGCGCTGCCGGGTGCGGGGGAGGCGGTGGCGATCGCGCGGGCGGGTCCGGCAGATCAGGGCTCGTCCGCCAGCGCGGTGAGGACCACCCCGAGCAGCGCGATCGCCCCGGCCTTGTCGAGCGGGTCGTTGCCGTTGCCGCACTTGGGGGAGTAGACGCACGACGGGCAGCCGGTGGCGCATTCACAGGCGAGGACCGCGTCGCGGGTTGCGGTGAGCCATCGGGTGATCCGGCTGTGCCCGCGTTCGGCGAACCCGGCGCCGCCGGGGTGCCCGTCGTACACGAACACGGTCGGCAGCCCGGTGTCGGCGTGCAGTGCGGTGGACACCCCGCCGATGTCGCCGCGGTCGCAGGTCGCGACGAGCGGGAGCAGGCCGATGGCCGCGTGCTCGGCGGCGTGCAGTGCGCCGGGGACGCGTTCGGCTCCGATCCCGGCGCGCTCGAGCAGTTCGGGTGTAACGGTGTACATCACGGCCCGGGTCGGCAGGGTCTGCGCCGGCATGTCCAGGGGAATCTGGTCCAGTACCTCACCGGAGGGGAGGCGCCGCAGGTAACCGATCACCTGATGCGTCACCTCCACCCGCGCGAACGCGACGGTGACGTCGCCCGCGGTGCGCTGTTCGTCGACGGAGGTGATGGTGATGTCGGTCAGTTCCCGGGCGAAGGTGGACCATTCGGGGTCCTCCGCATGCACGAGGGCGACACCGTCGTCGAGGAACAGCTCGTCGACGACGAACGATTCGCCCTGGTGCAGGTGCACCGCGCCCGGATGTACGGTCGCGGGGGCGCGCCCGGCGTCGACGGTGCCGAGCATCCGGCCGGTGTCGGCCTCGACTATCGCGATCTGACTGCCGATCCCGCCGCGGATGTCGAGGCCGGCGTGCGGGTCGGTGTCGGGGGTGACGAACCAGCCGTGGGGGCGCCGGCGTATCAGGCCCTGCGCGGCGAGGCCCGCGAGCACGTCCTCCGCCCCGAACTCGGCGACCTCCGCGTCGGTGAGAGGCGCCTCCAGCGCGGCACACAGCAGTTGCGGACCCAGCACGTACGGGTTCGCCGGATCGGTGACGGTCGCCTCGACGGGGGTGCCGAGCAGCGCCTGCGGATGATGCACGAGATAGGTGTCGAGCGGGTCGTCGCGGGCGACGAGCACCACCAGCGACCCGGCGCCGCGGCGGCCGGCACGGCCACCCTGCTGCCGGAACGACGCGACCGTGCCGGGGAAACCGGCGACGACGACCGCGTCGA
>NZ_JBMBTE010000272.1:0-2420 GCF_048897285.1 Rhodococcus sp. O3 | reverse complement strand
CCCGCGCCCAGGCCGTGGCCGGCCATCGCGACCCGGTCGGGGTGCACGCTGATCCGGCCCGTGCCCAGCCGGACGCTCGTGCAGATGTCGAGGACGGTGATCAGATCGGTGGACAGACCCAGCGCCGAGGGAACCGGGCCCCGCTCGGTGTTCGGTGCCGCGGCGACGATGCCCCACGACGCGAGATGTTCGAGCAGGCCCGAGTAGCTCGCGGTCCCGCTGAGCCAGCCGTGACCGAACGCCACCGCGGGCAGTCCGAATCCTTCGGCGGGGGTGTACACGACGCCTGGCTGACCCGCCAGCGCCAGGTCGCCACGCAGGACCGAATGGGGTCCGCGCCGGGAAAGCTGCTGAGCCAAGGATTTCGGGTTCGCCGCCACGGCGTGAACGTTAGCCGATCACCCGGCGGCCCGGTACGGCACCGGCCGTGACCCGGGCCATTGGGTTCCCGACGAGTTGTCGGCGCCGGGTCGTCGACCAGTACCCTGCTAACCATGTGCGGAATCGTGGGTTATGTCGGGCACCGCAATGCTCTCGACGTCGTGGTGGAGGCACTACGGCGTATGGAATACCGAGGTTACGACTCGGCGGGCATCGCGATCCTGGACGGTCGCGGCGGATTGGCCGTCGAACGGAAGGCCGGGCGGCTGGCGAACCTCGAGGCCGAGCTCGACGAGGTCGGACGGGACCGCTTCGTGGGCACGGCCGGCATGGGCCACACCCGCTGGGCGACCCACGGTCGCCCCACCGACCGCAACGCGCACCCGCATCGCGACAAGACCGGCTGCGTCGCGGTCGTCCACAACGGCATCATCGAGAACTTCGCGCCGCTGCGCGCGGAACTCGAGCACGCGGGCGTCGAACTGGCGTCCGACACCGACACCGAGGTCGCCGTGCATCTGGTGGCCCGCGCCTACGCCGAGGGGCCCACTGCCGGGGACTTCGTCGAGAGCGCCCGCAGCGTGCTGCGCCGGCTCGAGGGTGCCTTCACCCTCGTGTTCGCGCACGCCGACCAGCCCGGCACGATCGTCGCGGCCCGGCGATCCACGCCGCTGGTCGTCGGCGTCGGCGACGGCGAGATGTTCATCGCCTCCGACGTCGCGGCGTTCATCGAGTTCACCCGCGACGCCGTCGAGCTGGGCCAGGACCAGGTCGTCGTCATCACCAAGGACTCCTACGTGGTGACCGATTTCGACGGCAACACGGACGTACCGACGCAGCCGTTCACGATCGACTGGGATCTCGCCGCCGCCGAGAAGGGCGGCCACGACTACTTCATGCTCAAGGAGATCGAGGAGCAGCCCGAAGCGGTCGCGGACACGCTGCGCGGGCACTTCGTCGACGGTCGCATCGTGCTCGACGAGCAGAGGCTGTCCGACCAGGAACTGCGTGACATCGACAAGGTGTTCGTCGTGGCCTGCGGCAGCTCCTACCATTCCGGACTCGTCGCCAAGTACGCCATCGAGCACTGGACGCGACTGCCCGTCGAGGTGGAGCTGGCTTCCGAGTTCCGCTACCGCGACCCGGTGCTCGACCGTTCGACGCTGGTCGTGGCGATCTCCCAGTCCGGTGAGACCGCCGACACCCTCGAGGCCGTCCGGCACGCGAAGGAGCAGAAGGCGCGGGTGCTCGCGGTGTGCAACACCAACGGCGCGCAGATCCCGCGGGAGGCCGACGCCGTGCTCTACACCCGCACCGGCCCGGAGATCGGCGTCGCGTCGACGAAGGCGTTTCTCGCGCAGATGGCGGCGAACCTGCTCGTCGGCCTGGCGCTGGCGCAGGCCCGCGGCACCAAGTACCCGGACGAGGTGGCCCGCGAGTACGAGGATCTCGCGGCGATGCCTCCGCGCATCGCGCAGCTGCTCACCACGATGGAACCCGTGCGCGAGCTCGCCCGGGAACTGTCGGCGTCTCCGGCGGTGCTGTTCCTGGGCCGTCACGTCGGGTATCCCGTCGCCCTCGAAGGTGCCCTCAAGCTCAAGGAACTCGCGTACATGCACGCGGAGGGCTTCGCGGCCGGC
This sequence comes from Rhodococcus sp. O3, assembly GCF_048897285.1. Taxonomy (NCBI): domain Bacteria; kingdom Bacillati; phylum Actinomycetota; class Actinomycetes; order Mycobacteriales; family Nocardiaceae; genus Rhodococcus; species Rhodococcus sp. O3. The sequence continues at coordinate 399 of NZ_JBMBTE010000272.1, read as the reverse complement.
GAGCTCAAGCACGGCCCCATCGCGCTCATCGAGGACGGCCTGCCCGTCATCGTGGTGATGCCGTCCCCGAAGGGCCGGGCCGTGCTGCACAGCAAACTGCTCAGCAACATCCGGGAGATCCAGGCGCGCGGCGCCCGCACCGTCGTCATCGCCGAGGAAGGCGACGAAACCGTGCGCCCGTTCGCCGACCATCTCATCGAGATTCCGTCGTCGCCGTCGCTGCTGCAGCCGCTGCTGTCGACGGTTCCGTTGCAGGTGTTCGCCGCCGAGGTCGCGCAGGCACGCGGCTACGACGTGGACAAGCCCCGCAACCTGGCCAAGTCCGTGACGGTCGAATAGACCCGCACTCCGATCGGAGGGGTGATGCGCAGCTACCACCCGTGCGACCGGGTCCGGGCC
>NZ_JBMBTE010000271.1:0-2424 GCF_048897285.1 Rhodococcus sp. O3 | reverse complement strand
CCTGGATCGTCTGCCGGCCGAGCCGCGGACGATGCTCGTGTGGGATCCGATGGGCGGGCCGATCGCGGTCGCGGTCGCAGAGCGGCTGGCGGCGCTCGGCCACCGGGTGCACTACGCGACGTGCGATCCCATCGCCGGATCGCGGCTCGCACCCACCGGCGACCTGGTCGACGCGAACGCCCGGCTGCACCGGGCCGGCATCTCCCGCCAACGCAGCGTCACGGTGCGCGCGGTCGACCCGACCGGTGTCCACCTCGAGAACCCGGTCACCGGGCAACGGGCCACCGTTCCGGATGCACTATTGGTGGACTGCTCAGCGGGATTGCCTGATGACAAATTCGCCGGGATCAGGCGCAATGGAATCGGTGACTGCGTCGCACCACGGACGGTGCGGGAGGCGATCCGGGAGGGGTATCGTCTCGCCGCAGAACTGCAATAGATTTCAATCGCGGATCGAAGGGAACGCCACATGGGCGAGTTCGACGGCAAGGTTGTCTTCATCACCGGCATCGCGCGCGGGCAGGGCCGAAACCACGCGCTGCGTTTCGCGCGGGAAGGGGCCTCGATCATCGGCGTCGACGTCGCCGGACCGGTCTCCGAGTACGTCGCCTACGAGCAGGCGACCCGTGAGGACTTCGACGAGACCGTGCGGCTCGTCGAGGAAGCCGGCGGCAAGATCGTCGCCCGCATCGCCGACGTGCGCGACAGTGCGGCCCTGAAGGCTGTCGTCGACGAAGGGGTCGCCCAGTTCGGCCGCCTCGACGTCGTCGTCGCCAACGCGGGCATCTGCTCGTGGAACCGTTTCTGGGAGATGCCCGACGAGCAGTTCGAGGAACTGATCGACATCAACCTGACCGGCGTCTTCAAGACCCTCAAGGCCGCCACCCCCGCGATGATCGAGGCGGGCAACGGCGGCTCGATCATCCTCGTCAGCTCGGTCGCGGGCCTGAAGGCCATGCCCGGCCAGATCAACTACGCCGCAGCGAAGTTCGGTCTCGTCGGCATGACCCAGACCGCCGCGAAGGAGCTGGGCGAGTACCGCATCCGCGTCAACTCGATCCACCCGTACGGCGTGAACACGCCGATGGGCACCGATCCGGGTGCGCTGAAGATGTTCGAGAAGTACCCGCACTGGCTCCCCAACTTCGCGCCGATCCTCACCGAGAAGCCGATCGCCGACCCGGACGACACGTCCGATGCCGTGCTGTTCCTCGCGAGCGACCGCGCCAAGACCATCACCGGCAGCCAGATGGCGCTCGACCAGGGCAACTCGAAGGTCTGACCGGTGCCGCGTGACGTGACCGGCGCCGACCCGCACGATCGGTTGCGGCTCGGCCCGGTCACGCTGCGCAACCGCATCGTCTTTCCCGCGCACCTGACGAACTTCGCCGTCGACGGCGAGATCACCGACCGGCACATCGCCTACTACGTCGCGCGTGCCCGTGGCGGCGCGGCGATGATCGTCACCGAAGAGCACACGGTGCACCCGTCGGATAGGCCGTACGAGAAGCTGATCCGCGGCTGGGACCCGGCCGTGCTGCCGGGCTACCGCCGTCTCACCGACGCGGTGCACTCCCAGGGCGCGCGAATCCTCGCTCAGCTCAACCACAACGGCGCCCAGGGCACCGGCATGTACACCGGCCGGCCGCTGTGGGCGCCGGCGCCGGACCCGGATCCGCTGTTCCGGGAGGTGCCCGTCGCGATCGGCGCGGACGAGATCCGCGAACTCGTCGCGGGCTACGCGGACGTGGCCCGGCGCTGCGCCGACGGCGGATTCGACGGCGTCGAGATCCAGTGCTCGCAGGCATCGATCCTGCGCGCGTTCCTCGCCCCCGGCACCAGCCCGCGCACCGACGGCTACGGCGGCGACCTCGACCGACGCGCCCGGCTGCTGCTCGAGGTCGTCGCCGCGGTGCGTGAAGCGTTCGGTCCCGGATACGTCCTCGGGGTCCGGTTGAGCGGCCACGACGGCACCCCCGGCGGCATCGACCTCGACGACGCCGTGCGCGTCGCGCGCATGCTCGAAGCGACCGGGCACGTGGACTACCTGAGTACCTCGGTCGGGGTCGCGACCGAGACCCTGTATCTCGTCGAGGCGCCCATGTCGACGCCGCACGGCTATTCGCTGTTCGTGCCCGACGCCATCCGCGCCGCCGTCGCCCTGCCCGTGGTCGGGGTGGGCCGCTTCACGACCCCGGACCAGGTCCGCGCGGCCCTGGCCGACGGGGTCTGCGATCTCGTCGGGGCGGTGCGCGCCCACATCGCCGATCCCGGTTTCGCGGGCAAAATCCTCGACGGACGCGGCGACGAGATCCGCCCGTGCATCGGCTGCAATCAGGACTGCATCGGCCGTGTCGGGCTCGGCCGCCCGATCGGCTGCGCGGTCAATCCGTACGCCGGATACGAGGACACGCCACTGCCCGA
>NZ_JBMBTE010000270.1:0-2450 GCF_048897285.1 Rhodococcus sp. O3 | reverse complement strand
TGGTGACCTCCGGTGGCACCGACGTCAAGGTCGCTGCGCCCGACGGACCGGTGCTGGTGGTCTCGACGGTCGGCGCCGAACCGATCGCGCCCGGCGGGTACGGCGCGGCGCTGCTGCTCGACGGCTGGGCGCTGCTCGGCCGCGCCGACCTGCGTGCCGCCGAGGAGACACTGCGACGCTGGCTGGCCGCGTCGTCGCTGGTCCGTCCGTTCCGCGACGGCGGCCAGGTCGTGGTCGTCGCCGACTCGGGGATCCCGACCGTGCAGGCGCTGGTGCGGTGGGATCCGGTCGGGCACGCGCGGTCGCAGCTCGACGAACGCGCCGAGGTCGGCTTTCCACCGACCGTGCACATGGCCGCAATCGACGGCAGTGCCGCCGCGGTCGCGGGGCTGCTCGAGGCGACGGTCCTGCCGGAGGGCGCCGAGGTGCTCGGCCCGGTGCCTCTGCCACCCGGCCAGCGGCTGCCGTTCGGGGCGGACGATCCGGAACCGGACGAGGTGCACCGCATGCTGGTCCGCGTGAGCCGCGGACGCGGTCGGGAGCTCGGCCGGGCACTGCGGGACGCGCAGGCCGCACGCACCGCCCGCCGCACCGACGGGCCGCTGCGCGTCCAGATGGATCCCCTGCGGATCGGTTAGGGGGCTACGCCCCCGGGTGTGCCGTTGTGGCGGTTGGGGCCGCCGGAAAGAGACACCGACCGCGCGAACTCCTCCATCAGCTCCGCCACCCGTGCGGGGTTGCCGAGCTGCGGGACGTGCCCCGCGGGCAGCACCTCGAGGCGAGCCTTCGGAATCAGGTCGGCGGCCGCCCGCGCGTCGGCCACCGGGACGACGGGATCGTGGTCACCCCAGATCATCAGGGTGGGGACGGACAGACGACGCAGATCGTCGGGGCGGATCCGGCTTCCGGATCGGACACCGAACGGCGACAGCAGCGCCCGGAGCTCGGCAACGTTGGCCCCGGTGGCGACCGGGTCGTGCGCGGCATCCACGAGCGAGTCGAGCAGGTCCGGGTACCGCAGGATGGTGTCGGCCTCGCCCATCGTCGACATCAGGCGGAGCAGCATCCGACGGCCCGGCGCGACCGTGCGAGTGAGCACGGAGCCCAGTAGCGGTGTCGCCATGAGCCGGATACCCGGCGGAATCCGGGCGCCGGGGAACAGCGGGACGGATCCGAGCAGGACCAGACCGTGCACGCGTGCGGGGCGGTCCAGGGCGTACCAGACCGACCAGCTCCCACCTCCCGAGGCGCCGGCCAGGACCACCGAGCCGAGCCGGAGTTCGTCGAGGACGTCGTCGACGAACCGGACCGCGCACTGTCGAAAGTTGTTGCGCGGGAACGGGTCGGGTTCGCTGAGCCCGTATCCCGGCCGATCGACGAGGAACGAGTGCGTTGTCGTCGTGTGGTCGAGCAGCATCAGATGGGACAGCGACGAGGTGTTGTTGCCGTGCAGGTGCACGACCGGCGGCCCGTCACCGGACTCGATCACGTGAACCCGACCGGTCCGCGTCCGGACGAAGCGGCCCTCGGCGCCGGCCGCCCGGACCATCCGGTTGTACCTGTCTCGCAACGGGTCCGGGTGCCTCGGCGCCTGCGGATTCTTCTGCTGGGTGGCCATCGTGGACTCCTGGGACGAACTTCGTGCTGCTGCCAGAATCCGCGCCCCCACCGGGGAGGACCAGTTCGAAGTTCGAACCGTCCGACCCAGCGCGGTGGTGGGACACTTTTGTCGTGGGCTCGACCGAGTTCGTCGGATATTGCTCGTTCACCAAGGCCATCGAGCACCTCGGCGACCGATGGAGTCTGCTCATCGTGAGGGAACTGGGGACGTTCGGGCCGCGGGGATTCAACGAACTGGCCGCCGGGCTGCCCGGCCGCATCTCGCGCTCGGTGCTCGCCGACCGGTTGCGTCACCTGGAGACACTCGGCCTGGTCTCGCGCTGTGCCGGCCCGGAGGCGCACCCGGCATACCGCCTCACCGAGGTCGGGGAAGGACTGACCGCGACACTCGCCTCGCTGCGGGTGTGGGCGGAGACCTGGCTCCCGGACGATCCCGACATGCTGGACCGCGACCCGGACATCGTGCTCGGCTGGCTGGCGCAGCGGGCGGATCCCGACCGGGCGCCGGAGCGGCCCGTCGTCCTGGAATTGCGGTTGCACCACCGGCGCGACCGCCGGTATTGGCTCGTGCTGCAGCGAGGCGTCGAGCCGTACGGGTGTCTCACCGACCCGCTCCTCGACGAGAGTCGCTATGTGTACCTGGAGTCCTCGATGCCGGCGTTGCTGGCGCTCGCCCGGGGCAGGCGCGACTGGTCGGACGCGTTCGGGGACGGCTCGGTCACGGCGGCCGGTGATCCCGACCTGATCGGCCGGGTGAGCGCGTGGTTCCGGCCCGCGTCGGCTCCCCGTGTGCCCGCGTCGGCTCCCCGTGTGCCGTAATGGCGGTTCAG
>NZ_JBMBTE010000269.1:0-2453 GCF_048897285.1 Rhodococcus sp. O3 | reverse complement strand
GGCGATCTCAAGTGGTGGATGCAACAGGCTCCCTGACATGGGGAGATGACACTGATGGGTCGACCGGGCATACGGACGAGCGACGAGTTGCGCGCTAGGTTCTTCGCCGTGCGCGAAGAAGGTGGCTCGCTCAGGACGGCATCGGCGGCGGCGGGGGTGGCCCACGTGACGGGCCGACGCTGGGAGGACGAGTTCAACAGGATCGTCCGCCGGGCTCCGGACTGGCAGCCCGGCGGACGCGCCCTGTGCCTGGCCGAACGCGAGGAGATCGCGATCGGGCGGGCACTGGGCGAGACCCTGCAGCAGATCGGGGACCGGATCGGCCGGGACAAGTCGGTGATCAGCCGCGAGCTCGCCCGCAACAGCAACAAGGACGGCACCTATCGGGCGGTGTCGGCGCACCGGCGGGCCTGGGAGCGGACGCTACGCCCGAAGGCCCTCAAGCTGATGGACAACCCGCAGTTGTGGCGGTGGGTGCTGGCGAAGCTGACGCTGCGATGGTCGCCCCAGCAGATCTCGGCGAGACTGGTGGTCGAGTTCCCCGACCGACCGGAGATGCGTGTGTCCCACGAGACGATCTATCAGTGCGTCTACGTTCTGGCCAAAGGTGAACTCCGCAAGGAACTGTCGGCGGCGTTGCGGTCCGGGCGGGTCCAGCGCAAGACGCACGGCCGGGTGCCGTCGACGGCCCGGTACCTGGGCGAGAAGATCCTGATTTCCGAGCGGCCGGCCGAGATCGAGGATCGGGCCGTGCCCGGGCACTGGGAGGGCGATCTGATCATGGGGGCCCGCAACGGGTCGGCGATCGGCACCCTCGTCGAGCGCACCACCCGGCACGTGCTGTTGCTGCACCTGCCCCGGGTGCGGGACCTGGCCGGGGTGCGCGATGCGATGATCACGGCGATCGAGTCGATGCCGCAGATGATGCGACGGTCGGTGACCTGGGATCAGGGCATCGAGATGGGTTTGCATGCCCAGATCACCATGGCCACCGACGTCGCCGTCTACTTCTGTGATCCGCATTCGCCGTGGCAACGCGGCACCAACGAGAACACTGTGAGTATTTGAGGTGGCCCAGTCGGGCTGATCGGTCAAGCTGGTATCAGCGATCTGGGGTGACTCCCGAGAATACTGGCCACGTCTGCGTGTGCCCTGCGTTTGACATGTCCCTTCGGATTGCCGACACCGGCTTGGCCCACTTGTCTTGGCTTGATCAGGAGCTTGTCCGCCGATGAGGCGTGACCCCTCACAGTGCTGCCGCGACATGTGACTTCTTCCCAGGCCGGTGCCGACCACGATCGCCGACGAAATGGAAGGTAACCGTAATGACCATGCTCGCAGAAGAATACGATTTCGTCATCGGAGGAGACCCCGACCGCGACACTATCGACCTCGCTGTACTCGACACCGCCACCGGCGGCGTCCACGCGCACCTTGTGGAATCTGCGGATGGCGCCGGCTACGCCCGCATACTGGACTGGGCACGCCAGCGCGCACCTGGTCGACGGATCTGGGCGCTCGAAGGGACCGGGAGCTTCGCCGCCGGACTGTCCGACGTATTGGCGCAGGCCGGTGAGGATGTCACCGAAGTCGGCAGCCTCAAAAGAGCTCGCGGCGCGAAGAATGATCGCCTCGACGCGATCCGCGCGGCACACAGTGCTCTGGCGCGTGAGCACCAGGGCAGTCCCCGAGCACGCGGACTTCGGGAAGCGATCCGCACCCTGACTGCGACCCGCGAAGGGGTTCTCGTCAGTCGAACCAAGGCCATCAACGAGCTCAAAAGTCTGATCGTCGCCGCCCCCGAACACCTACGCGCCACTCTGCGCGGACTTTCGCTGACCAAACAACTATCCCGCATCGAATCGTCGACCACGACGACAACGGCCACCGTCGAACACCGCGTCACGGTACTGACGTTGCAGTCGATCACAGCCCGTATCCGTTTTCTCACAGGTCAACTCGACGAACTCGATCCGGAGCTGGGCCGTCTGCTGCAGCAGCATCCTGCGGGGCCGGCGTTGCTTGCGCAACCGGGCGTCGGCCCCGTGGTAGCTGCTCGACTGTTGCTCAGTTGGTCCCATCCCGGGCGGGTCCGCAACGAGGCAGCGTTCGCCTCGCTCGCCGGTGTCGCCCCACTCGAGGCCAGTAGTGGGCAGCGAAGTCGGCACCGACTCAACCGAGGCGGCGACCGTGCTCTGAACCGGGCACTGCACACCGTTGCGATCACCCGGTTGCGATGTCACCCGCAGAGTCGTGCCTACGAAGCTCGCCGAACCCTGGAAGGTAAGACACACCGCGACATTCGACGCTGCCTCAAACGAACCCTCGCAAGAAAGCTCTACCGCGTGATGGAGTCCGCTACCAGAGATGCCAACAACCACATCTCTGGTTGACAAACATAGGAGCGTCGAACGGATTGCTGCGTCAGTACTTCCCGAAGGGCACCGACCTGT
>NZ_JBMBTE010000268.1:0-2456 GCF_048897285.1 Rhodococcus sp. O3 | reverse complement strand
GGATGCCGAGGATGATCGGGACGGTGCGGCCGAACGTCGACAGCGTGTCCTGGCCGTCCTTGGCCTGTCCGACCTGGTACTCGATGGTGTCCTGGTCGAACGGCAGCGTGACCTTCAGGACCGTCACCTCGGGCTTGTCGGCCTCACGGGCGTAGTACTGGTACTGCTGCTCCTGGCCCTTGATGACGACGCCGGTGACCGGATCGACCCACAGGTCACGGACATTGGTGTACCAGCGGACCATCGTGACCGGCGCATCGCCGCCCTCGACGCCCCACGTGGCGGCCGGCAGGCTCAGCTTGTACGACGGGTTCGACGGATCGGCCTTCGACAGGTCGACCGGATCGATCGTGTGCTGGAAGTGGTAGACCTTGACGCCGCTGATCTCTTCCTCGCCCTTGTACTCGACCTCGTAGTTCTCACGGGCGTTCAGGTCGAAATAGGGGTAGTTCTTCTGCTCCACGTCGAACGGGAACTTGTACTGCAGGCCGTCACGGTTGTCGATCTCCGTGGGCGGCGCGGTCGCCGAGGTCTGGATGGTGCTCACACGATCCGGGTACTCCTCCGCGGAGACCGGCATCGAGGTGACACGGTCGACGGTCACCCGGTCCACGATCGCGGACACCAGGCCGGTGTCTCCCTGCATGTCCAGGCGACGCACCGTCTGGCCGGCCTGCAGCGTCATGATGTCGGCGTCCGAGGGGTCCTCGACCGTGACGAAGCGCTGCGCGACGATCGGAACGTTCGTGTCGACCTGCGCCCTACCGGAGAGCAGCGCCCTGGAATTGAGGATGTCGCCGGTGCCCTCGGCCACAGTGGTGACCTCGAGATCGAGCGGCGTCTTCTTCAGCTTGCCCACTGTGTAGGTCGGCACCAGCAGCGCGATCGCCAAGAGGAACGTCCCCAGGCCCACCAACACCAGCGCAAGTTTCCGGCCCGAGCCCGATCGCTCAGCCATGCTGTCTCTCCTCACTCAACGGTTGTCATCGAGTACCCCCACCGGCAGCAGGGCTGCACGGATCGTCTGGTGTACGACAATGCGGACACCACGTGAGCCCAGACACTAACAGCCGACGGTGGTTGTGCGTACGTTCGGATCGCGGAAGAACCCGGACTTCCGGGACAGTGCGCTCCCCGGGCACACTGGTCGGCGATGACCAATCGACCCGATGCCGGTGTGTCACCTCGTGGCGCGACCGGGTTCCTGCCGGCCCTCGAGGGCATGCGCGGCTTCGCCGCCGTGGGTGTTCTCATCACCCATGTCGCGTTCCAGACCGGGGCCGTGCACGATCCGGTGATCGGCCGGGTGTGGGGCCGGTTCGACCTCGCGGTCGCCCTGTTCTTCGCGTTGTCCGGATTCCTGCTGTGGCGGCCGCACGCCGCGGCGGCCCGCGGATACGGTGTCGCGCAGCCGACGGGCCGCTATCTCGCCTCCCGGGCCGTGCGCATCCTGCCCGCCTACTGGACCGTCGTGTGCCTGGTCCTGCTGTTGCTGCCCGGGGCGGGCGGCGGCTGGCGGGTGTGGGTGGCGAACCTGACGCTGGTGCAGGTGTTCGTGCCGCTGACACTCACCGAGGGCCTCACCCAGATGTGGAGCCTGTCCGTCGAGGTCGCATTCTATCTGGTGCTGCCGCTGCTGGCGCTGGCGTTGTGCCGGCTGCGCGGGGACGCCGCGCGGTTCCGCATCCCGGTGATCCTCGCGGCGTGCGCGCTGAGCCTCGTGTGGGTGTGGCTGCCGGTGGCCACCCCCGAGCACATCCACCACGACAACTGGCTTCCCGGTTACCTGCCGTGGTTCGGGGCCGGCATGCTGCTCGCCGAACTGGCCACCCTCGGCGGGACGTGGATGCACCGTCTCGCGGCGCGGCGCGGGCTGATGGCGGCGATCGCGGTCGGCGCGTTCGCGCTCGCCACCACCCCGCTGGGCGGGCCGGAAGGACTCACGGACCTCGAGCCGTGGCAGTACAACGGAAAGATCCTGCTCGGCGCCGTGATGAGCGCGGCGCTGCTCGCCCCCTTGACCCTCGCCCCGCGCAGCGACCACCGCATCCTGGCGTCGCCCGCCGCGCTGGCAGTCGGCCGCTGGTCCTACGGCATCTTCATCTGGCATCTCGCGGTGCTGTCGATCGTGTTCCCGGTGTTCGGCATCCTGCCGTTCCACGGCCACTTCTGGTTCGTGCTCGCGGTCACCGTCGTCCTGAGCATCGCGGTCGCGTCCGTGAGCTACGCGCTCGTCGAGGAACCCGCCCGCCGCGAATTCCACCGCAGGACGCGGGCGAAGCGCGGCGACAGCGGCACGGTGGCCAGGCCCAGCGCGACCAGCCCGACGACCGCCGCGAACTGAATCAGGAACGAGTGGCCGACGTAGCCGCCCGGCGCCCGCCAGGGGCCCGTCGACAGCATCGCCATCGCGATCATCGTCGCCGCACCGGTCGTCCCCACCAGGATCCGTGAGG
>NZ_JBMBTE010000267.1:0-2474 GCF_048897285.1 Rhodococcus sp. O3 | reverse complement strand
GATGGCGGTGGTCACCGACGTCGCCGGCGACCTGTCCGGTTACCTCGCCGACCTGCCGTCCGATCCCGGCGCCCTCGACACCCTGCTCAACCGCCAATCCGAACTCAAGGCCCTGACCCGCAAGTACGCCGCCGACACCGACGGGGTGCTCGCCTGGGCCGAGGAGGCCCGAGCCCGGCTGTCGAAGATCGACGTGTCCGCCGACGCGCTGGCCGAACTCGCCGCGACCGTCGAGTCCGCCGGCGCCGCGACCGTGGAGGCCGCGCAGGCCCTGTCCGCGGCCCGGCACAAGGCCGCGGCCCGGCTCGCGAAGGCCGTCAGCAAGGAACTGTCCGGCCTCGCCATGGGCCGGGCGACCCTGGACGTGCAGGTCCGTGACCGGGAGGCCGCCGAGAAGGACGCGGCGCCGCTGACGATCGGGGACCGGGTCCTGCACGCCGGGGAATCGGGGACCGACGAGGTCGAATTCCGGCTCGCCGCGCACAGCGGCGCCCAGTCGCTTCCGTTGGCGCGCAGCGCATCCGGCGGCGAACTGTCCCGGGTGATGCTCGCGCTCGAGGTGGTGCTCGCCGCCTCCGAACGCGGCGCCACCATGGTGTTCGACGAGGTGGACGCCGGGGTCGGGGGCCGGGCCGCGGTCGAGATCGGGCGGCGGCTGGCCCGGCTGTCGCGCACCCACCAGGTCATCGTCGTCACCCACCTGCCGCAGGTCGCGGCGTTCGCCGACACGCACCTGGTCGTCGACAAGGTCGACGACGCCGGTGGGGTGGTCAGCAGCGGGGTGCGCACCCTCGACGAGACCGAACGGGTCGCCGAGCTGGCGCGGATGCTGGCGGGTCTGGACGACACCGAGACCGGCCGGGCGCACGCCGAGGAACTGCTGGCGATGGCCCACGCCGAACGGCAGAGCTGATTCGGGCCGAACGACCGAGGCGGGCCGGATCGTGCCGAGCGGTCCGTAACCGCGGCTCGCGTGTCGTCCGTTCGGCGCGCCTCCGTTACCGTGCCGCGACCCGGGTTCATCATCGATGCCATGAAGATGCCGGCTCTGCTGTCACGCAATAACGAAACGTTGCCCGGAGTGAGCGGCATTGCCCGGGTCGACAAGAACACCGCGAAGCTGCTGCGCCGGGTCGGTCCCGGCGACATCGTCGTCCTCGACGCGGTCGATCTGGACCGCGTCACCGCCGACGCCCTCGTCGAGGCGGGGGTCACGGCCGTGGTCAACGCGTCGCCGTCGATCACCGGCCGTTACCCGAACCTCGGCCCGGAGGTGCTCGTCGCCAGCGGGGTCGCGCTGGTGGACAACACCGGCACCGAGCTGTTCAAGAAGGTCAAGGACGGCGCGAAGATCCGGCTGTACGAGGGCGGGGTCTACGCCGGGGAACGGCTGCTCATCCAGGGTGAGGAGCAGACCGAGGCGGAGATCTCCGATCGCATGATCGAGGCGAAGACCGGACTCGTCGACCATCTCGAAGCCTTCTCCGGCAACACCATCGAATTCATCCGGTCGGAGAGCCCGCTGCTCATCGACGGCGTCGGGGTGCCCGACATCGACGTGGACCTGCAGGACCGGCACGTCGTGGTCGTCGCGGACGGGCCCGATCACGTGCAGGACCTCAAGGACCTCAAGCCGTTCATCAAGGAGTACTCGCCGATCCTCATCGGTGTCGGCGCCGGCGCGGACACCCTCACCAAGGCCGGCTACCGGCCCGACCTCATCGTGGGTGATCCCGAGCAGATCGGCACCGAGACCCTCAAGTCCGGCGCCGAGGTCGTGCTGCCCGCCGACCCGGACGGGCACGCCCCGGGCCTCGAACGCATCCAGGACCTCGGGATCGGCGCCATGACGTTCCCGGCGGCCGGCGCCCCGGCCGATCTGGCGCTGCTGCTCGCCGACCACCACGGTGCCGCGCTGATCGTCACCGTCGGCAGCACCGTCTCCCTCGACGAGTTCTTCGACCAGGGACGCCGGGACACCAACCCGTCGGCGTTCATGACCCGCCTGAAGGTCGGGCCGAAACTGGTCGACGCGAAGGCCGTCGCCACGCTCTACCGCAGCCGGGTCTCCGGCGGCGTGATCGCCCTGCTCGTGTTCGCCGCGCTGATCGCCGTGATCGCCGCGCTCATCGTCTCGAACCTCGGCGGCGAGGTCGTCGACTGGGCGGTGCAGCTGTGGGACGACCTCGTCGAGTGGGTGCGGGGGCTGCGCGCGTGATCTCTCTGCGCCAGCACGCCGTGTCCATCGCGGCGATCTTCCTGGCACTGGCGGTGGGGATCGTGCTCGGCTCCGGGCTGCTGTCGAGCAGCCTGGTGTCCGGGCTGCGCGACGACAAGGCCCGGATGCGCGACGAGCTGCAGGCCGAACAGGACCGCAACAGTGTGCTCACCGAGCGGCTCAACGCCGCGGACGGGTTCGACGCCGCGGTCGCCGGGCGGGTCGTGCGCGACACGCTCGCGGGCCGCACGGTGCT
>NZ_JBMBTE010000266.1:0-2529 GCF_048897285.1 Rhodococcus sp. O3 | reverse complement strand
TGTCCATGGCCATGAGAAAGTCCCCACTGGTGGCCGAGTAACGGTCCCCACCGGTGGCCAGGTGAAAGTCCCCGCCTCGTGTTCGTCGTGATTCCCACCGGAACGCCAGGCCTGAGCGGTGAAGGTGAAGGTGCCACCCAGTCACCTGTCACCGCCCAGGGAGTTCCATTGAAGTCTGCGAAGGACCGCATGGACATCATTTCCGCCTACCGCGAGGTCGGCACCTACCGCGGCGCCGCCGAGATGTGCGGCACCACCCACAAAACCGTCCGCCGGGTCATCGAACGATTCGAGGCCGGCGACACCCCACCCTCACGACAACCCCGCCCCCGCAACTACGACACCGTCACCGAGATCGTCGCAGAACGCGTCGCCTCCTCCCGGGGCAGAATCTCCGCCAAGCGTCTGCTCCCGATCGCCGCGGCCGCCGGATACACCGGTTCGGACCGCAACTTCCGCCGCCTCGTCGCCGACGAGAAAACCAAGTGGCGCAAGAACAATCACCGCGGTCGCCGGCCCGCCGTGTGGACACCGGGCGAATACCTGGTCATCGACTGGGCCACCCTGGGCGCCGGCCTGCACCTGTTCTGCGCGGTGCTGGCGTATTCGCGGTGGCGCTTCGTCGCGTTCGCCACCGACGAACGCGCCGGCACCACCTTGACGCTGATCGCCGAGGCCCTCGCCGCGATCGGCGGGGTGCCCGCCAAGGTCCTGGCCGACCGGATGGCCTGCCTCAAGGGCGGAGTCGTGGCGAACGTGGTGGTCCCGACCCCGGATTATGTGCGGATGGCCACCCACTACGGGTTCCGCCCCGACTTCTGCCACGCCGCCGACCCCGAATCGAAGGGCATCGTCGAACACCTCGTCGGCTACGCCCAACGCGACCTGGTCGTTCCGCTGCTCACCGACGCCGACCTGTCCGGCCGGCCGGTGGACCTGGCCACCGCGAACGCAGCCGCCCAGGCCTGGTGCATCGAGGTCAACACCCGGGTGCACACCGAGATCGACGCGGTCCCCGCCCAGCGTCTGCGCGAGGAACAGGCCGTGCTCGGACCGCTGCCGTCTTTGCGACTGCAGATCGGGCCGCCGCCGGTGACCCGCAAGGTCGACAGGCTCTCCTGCATCCGCTTCGGCTCAGCTCGTTATTCGGTGCCGACCCGACTGATCGGGGCCACCGTCACCGTCGCCGCCGGCGAGGGGCGACTGCTGATCGCCGACCCGGCCACCGGTCAGGTCGCCGCCGAGCACGCGCTCACCGCCCCGGGTACCGCGTCGATCCTCGACGAGCACTACCCGACCCCACGACAGGCTCCCAGTCGCGGTCCGCGACCGAAAACCGAAGTCGAGAAACGATTCTGCGCACTCGGTCCGGTCGCCGAACAGTTCCTCGTCGGCGCCGCCGCGGCCGCCAACACCCGCCTGCCCGCCGAACTCGCGGTGCTGCTGGACCTGCAGGCCGCGCACGGCACCGACGCCCTGCTCGCCGCGTTGACCCGGGCGGTGGCGTTCCGGCGGTTCCGCGCCGACGACGTCCGCTCGATCCTCGATGCCGGCGCCGGGGTTCCCCAACCCCGCCCCGGCGGTGATGCGCTGGTGCTGGACCTGCCGACCGCGCCGACCCGCTCCCTCGACGCCTACGCCGTCACCCGAGAGGAGACCGCGCGATGAGCAGTTCGAGCACCGCCGTTCCGCCGGCGGCCGCGGCACTGCCGGCCGACCTCGACGCCGGTCTGCGCCGGCTCAAACTCGCCACCGTCCGGCGCACCGCCGCCGAGGTCCTGCAAACCGCCAAAACCCAACGTTGGACCCCGGAGGAGGTGCTGCGCACCCTGATCGAAGCGGAGTTGGCCGCCCGCGACGCCTCCAACATCGCCGCCCGACTCAAAGCGGCGGCGTTCCCCGTCGCCAAGACCCTCGACAGCTTCATCGTCGCCGAATCCTCCATCCCACAAACCACATTCGACTATCTGATCGGTTTGGAATGGGTTCGTGCCCATGCCAATCTGGCGCTGGTGGGCCCACCGGGGACCGGAAAATCCCACACCCTGATCGGGTTGGGCATCGCGGCGGTGCACGCCGGGCACAGGGTCCGCTATTTCACCGCCGCCGACCTCGTCGAAACCCTCTACCGCGGCCTGGCCGACAACACCGTCGGCAAGACCATCGACACGCTGCTGCGGGCGGATCTGATCATCGTCGACGAGGTCGGGTTCGCGCCGCTCGACGACACCGGCACCCAATTGCTGTTCCGGCTCGTCGCCGGCGCCTACGAACGCCGTTCGCTGGCGGTCGCCTCGCACTGGCCGTTCGAACAGTGGGGCCGGTTCCTGCCCGAGCACACCACCGCCGCCGGCATCCTCGACCGGCTCTTGCACCACGCCACCGTCGTACTCACCGACGGCGAGTCCTACCGGATGCGCCAAGCCCGACACGAACGAGGTGAACGCCCCTGACCCCAACCCCCGAAACACCCACGAGGCGGGGACTTTCACCTGGCCAAGAGCGGGGACATCACGATGGCCGTTGACA
>NZ_JBMBTE010000265.1:0-2661 GCF_048897285.1 Rhodococcus sp. O3 | reverse complement strand
CCGGCGTCGGTTTACACCGCAGACCTTATCCCGCTCACGCGGCTGACTAGTCTGTACTCTCGTGCAGGACAAACTTGTTTGGATCGATTGTGAAATGACCGGTTTGCGTATCGGTAGCGACAAACTCATCGAAATCGCCGCGCTGGTCACCGACAGCGACCTCAACGTGCTCGGCGAGGGCGTGGACATCGTGATCCACGCCGACGACGACGCGCTGGCCGCGATGCCGGATGTCGTGCAGCAGATGCACGAGAAGTCGGGGCTGACCGAAGAGGTGCGCCGCTCGACGGTCACCCTGGCCGAGGCCGAGAAGCTCGTCCTCGACTACGTGCGGGCGCACGTGCCGGAGGCCGGTACCGCTCCCCTGGCCGGCAACTCCATCGGCACCGACCGGCAGTTCATCTCCCGGGACATGCCGGAACTCGACAACTACCTGCACTACCGCATGGTCGACGTCAGCTCGATCAAGGAACTGTGCCGGCGCTGGTACCCCCGCATCTATTTCGGCCAGCCCACGAAGGGCCTGTCGCACCGCGCGCTCGCCGACATCAAGGAGTCCATCCGGGAGCTGCGCTACTACCGGCGCACCGCGTTCGTCGCCCCGCCCGGGCCGTCGTCTGCGGACATCACGAGCGTCGTAAAGGATCTTGGACCGGCCTGACCAGGCGATTCGTCGTTTTCGGGTAGAGCAGGCTAGTATTTCAATCGCAGTCGCAACCGGCTCCGGCCGATAGCGGATGCAATGGTGAGTGTAGTTCAGTTGGTAGAGCACCAGGTTGTGATCCTGGCTGTCGCGGGTTCGAGTCCCGTCACTCACCCCCAAGAAAGGCCCCGACCGCAAGGTCGGGGCCTTTCCTTTTCTGTGGCCGGCCGAGGACGCGACCTCCACGGACCGGCTCGAGCACTTCGACACCGACGTGGAGCGTTACGTAGGGGCCCTACGCCCGCCCCTGACACCCTCACGAACGACGGAGGGTGACCGATGTCCGGTCACCCTCCGTCGTTCGTCTCCGCGGTGCACAGCCCGCATGCTGGGTCAGGTGTTGGCGTTGCCCGCCTTCCACGTCGCCCAGGGGATGTTCCAGTCGCCGAGACCTTCGGTTCCCTCCAGGACTCCGCCGACCGTGTTGCGCACGATGACGATGTCGCCGCGCTTGGTGTTGTCGAAGATCCACTTCGCGTTCGCCGGGCTGAGGTTCAGGCAGCCGTGGCTGACGTTGCGCACCCCCTGATCACCCAGCGACCACGGCGCGGAATGGAAGAAGATGCCGCTGTACGACATGCGCGTCGCCCAGTCCACCGGCGTGCGGTAGCCCTGCGGCGAGTCGGCCGCCACCCCGTACGTGGACGAATCCATGATCATGTGGTCGAAGCGGTCGCCGATCGTGTAGACGCCGTTGGGGGTGGGCGTGCTGTCCTTGCCCATCGACGTCGGCATCGACATGATCGCGCTGCCGTTGCGGTTGACCACGACGGTCTTCGTGTTGTCGTCGACGTCGATGATCACCGCGTCGCCGATGGTGAACGACGAGTGCACGTCCGACTGGCCGAACAGTCCGTCACCGAGGTCCTTGCCGTACGCCTTCACGTCGACCGTCACGGTCGTACCCGGCGTCCAGTAGTTCTCCGGCCGCCACCGCACCTCGCGATTGCTGAGCCAGTAGAACGCACCCTCGACGGGCGGATTCGTGACGATGGTGATGGCCGCCTCGGCCGCGCGCCGGTCCGGGATGTTCTCGTCGAACTGCACCGCGACGGGCTGGCCGATACCGACGACCGAGCCTTCACCGGGCAGCACGTAGGGCTGGGTGAGGTTGCCGGGCGCGCTCGTGGTGAACATAGCGACGGACGTGGTCGCTCCGCCGAGCCCGTACGCGACCGTCTCGAGCGTGTACTTGCGGTTGTAACCCAGGGGTTCGGAGTTCGCCCACGTGGTGCCGTCCGGCGCGAGCACACCGTCCACCGCTTCCCCGTCGGGATTGCGGAGCGTGACGGAATCGAGCTTGCCGTTGACCACCGAGACCGTCACCGGATCGATCGGCGAGAAGCCGACACCACCGTCGACGACGCTGGACGACACCGTGGGCTTGATGAGGGCGGCGAGGGGATTCGAATCGATGGGGACCTCGTCGGCGCCGCCGGCCGAGCCGCCGGCGCATGCAGTGACGAAGGTCATGACACCGACCAGTACCGCCCCCAACACCGCCACGGTCGTACGCCGGGAGCGGCGCCGCGGCGTCCGCACACTCTTGTCGATCACTCTCAACCCTCCGATTCCGGACCTCCCCCAGGCCGCAAAACTGCACGTCAATGCATGTCTCATCGATGATGCCAGCCGGTGAAGACCGAGACCAAATCTGAAACCTCGACGACGAATAACGTTCGAATACCAATCGCCCGTCCACCCCTCCGCGTTACCGGCCGACATCGAGGAAATCGCCTTTGACCAGGCGATTTGGCGCCGTACAGCGGAGTGTGTAATCTTCTCTTCGTCGCCGGGACAACGGCCCGGAGACAAACCGCCAAGCGCCATTAGCTCAATTGGCAGAGCAGCTGACTCTTAATCAGCGGGTTCGGGGTTCGAGTCCCTGATGGCGCACAGCAGAAGGCCTGCACCGAGAATTCTCGGTGCAGGCCTTCTTCGTTCTCGGCGCCGGCCGG
>NZ_JBMBTE010000264.1:0-2681 GCF_048897285.1 Rhodococcus sp. O3 | reverse complement strand
GGCGCTGCCGGAGCGGCTCGAGGTCCCGGCCGAGCCGCGCGCTGTCGCCTTCGACCGGGAGGTCGTGGACGATCCGCGACTGCTCGACTTTCCTGCCATACCCGTCAGGTTAGCCGCTCGGTCCCCATCCGAACCATCCGCAACACCGGCACCAGGTCGCGGTTCATGTCACAGGACACGCCGTGACCTGGGTATTCACTGTCACACGCCGCGAGCCGAGGCGGTGATCTCGTCCAGGTCGCGGGGCTCGCCGTCCGTCTCCAGCCGCACCTGGTCGCGGCCGAACGCGTGCAGCAGCAGTTCCGCCGGTTCTCCGCGCAGCACGACCGTGCGCGGACCTCGTTTCCGCACGGTGGCGCGCGTGCCGTCGGGGCGTTCGAAGACGACGCTGACATCGCTGCCGCGGTAGCTGCGCCGGCCGATCTGCCGGGCCAGCCGCCACAGGTGTTCCTGATCGTCTGCGGGCAGCACCCGCGGCTCCCAGCCGTCGACGGCGCGCCGGATGTCCTCGTGGTGCACGAACATCTCCCCCGCGTTCGCGACCGCGTCGACCAGGAACAACGGGGACCACATCGGAGGCCCGGACTCGATGTCCGCGAGCAGGTACGCCCACGGCCGGTCGGTCGCCGACTTGCGCACCTTCTCCGTGTGGTCCGCGAGCTGCGGCAGAAGGATGCCGGGCATCGAGTCGATCCGCCGCTCGCGCACGAGCAGGTGCGCGGCGAGATCCCGTGTCGTCCAGTCCCCGCAGAGGGTGGGCGCGTCGGGACCGACCTCCGACATCGTGCGGACCAGGGCTGCTCGTTCGCGTTTGGCCAGGCTCACGGCGCCGACGGTACACGGCGCGCCCGACACCGTCATCGCCCCTGAGGGAGCGACCCGCGGTCGGTGGCCACGGGTCGCCCGAAGATCACTCCGGTGCTGTCACCGCGATGACGGTCGGCACGATCATCGGCCTGCGTCGGTAGGTCTCGGACACCCAGCGTCCCACCACACGCCGGATGGCCTGCGCGATGCGGTGGGTCTCGTTGATGCCCTCCGCGGCGAGTTCGTCGAGGGTCTTGTCGACGAGCCGCGCGGCCTCGGACAGGGCCGTGGGGTCGTCGGAGAATCCGCGTCCCGAGACCTCGGGGGAACTGACCGCGCGGCCGGTCGCCGAGTCGACGGCGACCGAGATCGAGATGAAGCCGCCCTCGCCGAGGATGAGCCGGTCCGACAGGGTCGATTCGCCGACGTCGCCGACGGACAGACCGTCGACGTACACGTGGCCGACGGGGATCTGCCCGACGATCTCGGCGAGCCCGTCGACCATGTCGACGACGACACCGTCCTCCGCGAGGACGATCCGCTCGGGCGGCACACCGGTGGCCTCGGCGAGCTTCGCGTTGGCGCGCAGGTGCCGCCATTCGCCGTGGACGGGCATCGCGTTGGTCGGGCGCACCGCGTTGTACAGGTACAGCAGCTCACCGGCCGACGCGTGGCCGGAGACGTGGACCTTCGCATTCTGCTGGGTGACGACGGTCGCGCCGCGCTTGGCGAGTCCGTTGACGACCGCGAACACCGAGTTCTCGTTGCCGGGGATCAGCGACGACGCCAGTACGACGAGGTCGTCGGCGCGGATGTTGATCTGCCGGTGCTCACCGCGGGCCATGCGCGAGAGGGCCGAGAGCGGTTCGCCCTGGGATCCCGTCGAGACCAGGACGAGGCGGTTGCCCGGCAGGCTCGCCGCGGTGTCCAGGTCGACGACGAGGCCGTCGGGCACCTGCAGGTATCCGAGGTCCTGGGCGATCTGCATGTTGCGGACCATCGAGCGGCCGACGAACGCGATGCGCCGGTTGTACCGGACGGCGACGTCGACGACCTGCTGGATGCGATGGACGTGGCTGGCGAAGGAGGCGACGATGACGCGGTTGGTGGCCTTGCCGATGACGCCGTCGAGCACGCCGCCGATCTCACGTTCGGGCGTGACGAAACCGGGCACCTCGGCATTGGTCGAGTCGACGAGGAACAGGTCGACACCCTCGTCGCCGAGTCGCGAGAACCCGGCCAGGTCGGTGAGCCGGTTGTCCAGGGGCAACTGGTCGAGCTTGATGTCGCCGGTGTGCAGGACGAGACCGGCGTCGGTGCGGATCGCGACGGCGATCGCGTCGGGGATCGAGTGATTGACCGCGAAGTACTCGCACTCGAAGGGGCCGTGCGTGGTGCTCTCACCCTCGGTGACCTCGACGAGCACGGGCCGCTGCCGGTGTTCGCGGCACTTCGCCGCAACCAGCGCCAACGTGAACTTGGAGCCGACCACCGGGATGTCGGGGCGCAGACGCAGCAGGAACGGCACCGCGCCGATGTGATCTTCGTGACCGTGCGTCAGCACGATCGCTTCGATGTCGTCCATCCGGTTCTCGATGTACCGGAAGTCGGGCAGGATCAGGTCGACGCCGGGTTGCTGATCCTCGGGGAACAGCACGCCGCAGTCGACGATCAGGATCTTGCCCTGGTGCTCGAAGACCGTCATGTTGCGGCCGATCTCGCCGATACCGCCGAGCGCGACGACCCGCAGGCCCTTCGCGGGCGCCTTGGGCGGTGCGCCCAGACGCATCGTCGGATCGACCGGCTGACGCAGGTCGGGTCGCTGGGTCGCCGCAGAGGTCTGTGGGGTGCGGCGCGGGCGGGTGGCGGGCGGG
>NZ_JBMBTE010000263.1:0-2693 GCF_048897285.1 Rhodococcus sp. O3 | reverse complement strand
GGTCGCGGTGGTCGCGCTCGGCATCGCCGGCACCCTGTGGCTCGGCGCGCGGCTCGGACTCGGCTGGACCCAGCGCCTGCTCATCGCGTGCGGATTCTCGATCTGCGGGGCGGCCGCGGCGGCCGCCGTCGACGGCATGATCTCCGCGCGAACCCGCGAGCTGCTGACCACGGTCGCTCTCGTCGTCGTGTTCGGCACCGCGATGATCCCGCTGCTGCCGGCGCTCGCGGGTGGTCTCGGACTCGACGGCACCCAGGCCGGGATGTGGGCCGGTGCAGCGGTTCACGAGGTCGCGCAGGTCGTCGCGGTGGGAGGTGCACTGGACACCACGACGGCGGCGGGAGGGGCGCTGACGGTGGCGGTGACCGTGAAACTCGCGCGGGTGGCACTGCTCGCGCCGGTCGCCGCGGGTGTCGGGATCGCGGCCCGGCGCCGCGGTGCGACACCGGCGGACACCCGCAGGCCACCGCTGGTTCCGCTGTTCCTGATCGGATTCCTCGCCTGCGCGGCGCTCCGCGCGACCGGGATGCTGCCCACGACCGTCCTGCAGACCGCACACTCGGTGCAGGTCGCGCTGTTGGCGGCCGCGATGTTCGCGCTCGGCACCGGCGTGCGCCTCGACATGCTCCGCGGGATCGGTTGGCGCCCTGTCGCCCTCGCCGGATTCGCGACGGTGTGGGTCACGGCGATCGCGCTGGCCGGGGTCGTGCTGGTCCACCCGCTCGGACAGCCCGGATAGGGCACACTGCCGTTCATGGAAACCCTGGGTTTCGACGCCGCCGCCGCCGTCCTGGCCGCGCAGCCGTTCAGTGTCCTGGTAGGTGCGCGCCTGAGCGCCTACGCGCCGCCGCGCGCGGTGCTCGAGATTCCGATCCGTCCGGAGCTGCTGCAGCAGTTCGGTTTCGTCCACGGCGGGGTGTTGTCGTACGCGGCGGACAACGCGATCACGTTCGCCGCGGGGACGGTCCTCGGGCCGTCGATCGTCACGACCGGCTTCACGGTGGACTATCTGCGTCCGGCGAAGGGTGTGCTGCTACGCGCCGAGGCCGCAGTCGTCGAATCCACGAAGCGGCAGGCGCTGTGCCGGTGCGAGATCGTCGCTGTCGACGAGGACGGAACCGAGAAGGTGTGCGCGGCGGCGCAGGGCAGCGCGCGGTTGATCGATCTCTCGCGCTAGGACGGGTCTCCCGATCCTTCGCGCCGAAACGGGGAGACCGGCCTAACCGCCCGTCGCGATCAGGACCGCCGACGCGAGGGCGAGCACCGCGACGGTGGCGGTGACGACGAGGTTGCGCCACCAGTGATGCGCGACCGTCCCGGCGGCGAATCGCCGGACCCGCGCCCGGTGGCCGTGGCCGGCGGTGATCAGCAGGTACAGGGCGGGGGCCAGGCACAGCAATCCGATCGAGACGATCGCGACGTCCGGGCCCGGCGTGAATCGCATGAATCCGAGTGCGACGGCGCCGAGCACCGACGCGGTACGCAGCCACGCGAGGCTCGTGCGTTCGGGCTGCAGCCCTGGATCGTCGTGGGTGGCATACGGGCTCATCGGAGGATCGCCACCGTCAGCACCACGGCGGCGACGGCCAGCATCCCGGCCATCAGGAACGCTGCCCACGGCGGCGACAGGGGGCGTTCGGTGCGCATGGCTTCCTCGACGCGCACCCAGCGGATCAGCGCACCGACCACCAGGACAGCGGCGAACACCAGCAGCACGCACGACATCGTCGTGCGGACCGCGGTGCTCACCACGTCCCCACCGAACGTCTCGAGCGCGACCGCGGCTGCGATGATGCCGAGCGACGTACGGATCCACGCCAGGAAGGTCCGTTCGTTGGCGAGGGTGAACCGGGGGTCGGGGTCGGTGCCCTTCCGCAGCGCGCGCGGCCGCCAGTCCCGTGGAGGTGTCGTCACATCTACGAACACTAGACGCGGCGGGCGCGGCGGTTCACGCTACGAGACGTACACCTGGCCGTCGCGAATCTCGGTGGACTTTCTGCGCAGCGGCCGGGTGGCGGGTCCGTGCGCGACCGTGCCGTCGAGGTTGTACCTGCTGCCGTGGCACGGGCAGTTGACGGTGCCACCGCTGACGTCGGCGACCGTGCAGCCCTGATGCGTGCACACCGCGCTGAACGCGAGGACCTCGCCGGCGGTGGGCCTGGTGACCACGATCTCCGGCACGGGGAACACCACGCCGCCGCCGACCGGGACACTGTCGACCGCGACGAGTGGCCCTACCGGTGCGGCGGACGTGCGGTGCGTCTCGGTCCCGGTGCCCGCTCGCGTCGTGGTGGCACCACCGCGGCCGGTGCCTGCGCTCCCGCACGCTGCGGTGGCCGCAGCGGCGACGATCCCGGCGCCGATCAGCACCGTGCGGCGGTCGACGGCGAACCGTTCGGGATCCATGGGTACTCCGATCGTCTGCGTCGGAATCTACTCCGACCGGGAGACGACGGCCCCGGTTCAGCCGACGACGAGATCGGTGCCGCGCGCCTCGACGGGGCGCGTCTTCAGGGGCTTCTTCGCCGGACCCTGTGCGACCGTGCCGTCGAGCCGGAAACGGCTTCCGTGGCAGTTGCACACGATCTCGTCACCTTCGACGCCGCTGATGTTGCAGCCGGTGTGGGTGCAGATCGCGACGAACGCACGGAAGTCGCCGGCGACCGGCTGGGACACGACCAGACGCTTGCCTT
>NZ_JBMBTE010000262.1:0-2842 GCF_048897285.1 Rhodococcus sp. O3 | reverse complement strand
TTCGGCACACCGTACTTCTCGACGCGGTCGCGACCGACCTGCTCGGCGGTTCGACGCCGCGTTTCGCGCTCGACCATCGCCCGGAAATCGGCGACGCGGCGCGCTGCGGTGCGGCGCGCGACCTCGGTCTCGTAGTCGCCGGCCGGTTCGTGCTCCTCCGACGACCCGTTGCCCAGCAGCCCCTCGAGGATGCGGGTGACGAGTGTTTCGGGTTTGACGTCCCGCAGCGCCTGATAGGCGGAGAACGAGGGACCGTTCCCGGACTTGTACTGACCGAGTTCCTCGACGAGCTGGGCGGTGAGCAGTTCCGTCAGCTCCAGCGCTTCGGGCGAATCGTCGGACAGCAGCTCGGCGATCAGGTCGCGCAGCGCCTCGAAGTCGATGTCCCCGTCCGGTGTGCGCGGCAGCGACGGATCGATCCCACCGGCTTCGCGATGCCCGACCGCGGCGGGGAACCACAGGTCGAACAGCGCGTCGAAGGTGGCGCGGTGGGTGGGCCGGCGCAGCAGCGTGCACGCGAGCCCCTCCCGCAGCGCCTCACGGTCGAGCAGATCCAGCACCGTCATCACCTGACCGGCGTCGACGGTCTCCGACGGCCCGACCGCGATGCCGCGACGACGCAGCGCCTCGACGAACCCGACGAGGTGCCCTGGCAGACCGTGCGGAGCGGCGGGCCCTCGGTTCTGCCCGGGCGGGCGTGCGCCGGCCATCTCAGTTCAGCCGCAGCTCGGCAGCAGCACGCTGCTGATCGGACTGGTGTTTGAGCACGACCCCGAGCGTGGTGCGGACCGCCGCGTCGTCGAGGGTGTCGAGGCCGAGCGCCAGCAGCGTGCGGCCCCAGTCGATCGTCTCGGCGACCGACGGCAGCTTCTTGAGCTGCATGCCGCGCAGCACCCGCACGGTGCGCACGAGCTGTTCGGCGACGGCCTCGGGCAGCTCCGGGACCCGGCTCGCCAGGATCCGGCGCTCGAGTTCCGCGTCCGGGAAGTCGAGGTGCAGGAACAGGCAGCGGCGCTTGAGCGCCTCGGACAGCTCCCGCGCCGCGTTCGAGGTGAGCACCGCGAACGGCTTGCGCACGGCGCGGATCGTCCCGAGCTCGGGGACGGTGACGGCGAAATCGCTGAGCACCTCGAGCAGCAGGCCCTCGATCTCCACGTCCGCCTTGTCGACCTCGTCGACGAGCAGCACCGTCGGATCCTCCCGGCGGATCGCCGTCAGCAGCGGCCGCGAGAGCAGGAACTCCTCGGAGAACACGTCCTGCTTCGTCGAATCCCACGACTCGCCGGTTCCACTCGCGGCGTTCGCACCCGCCGCCTGGATCCGCAGGATCTGCTTGGCGTGATTCCACTCGTACAGCGCGCGGGACTCGTCGACGCCCTCGTAGCACTGCAGGCGCACCAGTTCGGCGCCGGAGGTCTGCGCGACGGCACGCGCGAGTTCGGTCTTCCCGACACCGGCCGGCCCCTCGATGAGCAGCGGCTTGCCCAGCCGGTCTGCAAGGAACACGGCGGTGGCGGTTGCCTTGTCGGCGAGGTAACCGGTCTCCGCGAGACGTGTGATCACATCGTCGACGTCGGCGAAGATCGGCGGAGTGGTGGGCAGCGCACGATCCACGCTGGATCCTTTCGATCAGGCCGGGCGGGTGTGGCCGTCGCCCCACACCACCCACTTGGTGGAGGTCAGCTCCGGCAACCCCATCGGGCCGCGGGCGTGCAGCTTCTGGGTGGAGATGCCGATCTCGGCACCGAACCCGAACTGCTCGCCGTCGGTGAATGCGGTCGAAGCGTTGACCATAACCGCTGCGGCATCGACCCGCGCGGTGAACTCCCGGGCCGCAGCCAGATCCGAGGTGACGATCGCCTCGGTGTGGCCGGTGCCGTAGCGATCGATGTGCTCGACCGCGGCATCCAGATCGTCGACGACGGCCAGCGCCACGTCGAGTGTCAGGTACTCCTCGGACCAGTCCGCATCCGTCGCCGGGACCATGCCGGGCAGGTCGCCGTGCACGACGACGCTGTGGGCCTGCATCACCTGCATCAGCTGCGGCACCGCAGTGTCGGCGATCGCCTTGTCCACGAGGATGGTCTCGACCGTGTTGCACACGCTCGGCCGGCGCGTCTTCGCGTTGACGACGATCTTCTCGGCCATCTCGAGGTCCGCGGCCGCGTGCACGTACACGTGGCAGTTGCCGACACCGGTCTCGATGGTCGGCACCGTCGCGTCGCGCACGACCGCGGAGATCAGGCCCGCGCCACCGCGCGGGACGACGACGTCGACCAGGCCGCGGGCCTGGATCAGGTGGGTGACCGAGGAGCGGTCCTCGCTCGGCAGCAGCTGCACCGCGTCCGCGGGAAGCCCCTGTGCCTCGAGCGCGCCGCGCAGCGCCTCGACCAGCGCCGCGTTGGATCGCTTCGCCGACGACGAACCGCGCAGCAGCGCCGCGTTGCCGGACTTGAGGGCGAGACCGAAGGCGTCGACGGTGACGTTGGGCCGGGCCTCGTACACCATGCCGACGACACCGAGGGGCACCCGCAGCTGCCGGATCTCGAGGCCGTTCGGCAGCGTCGAGCCGCGCACCACTTCCCCGACCGGGTCCGGCAGACCGGCGACCTGACGCAGCCCGGACGCGATGCCCTCGATCCGGGCCTGGGTCAGCCGCAGGCGGTCCAGGATCGAATCCTCGGTCCCGGCTTCGCGGGCGGCGTCGACGTCCGCGCTGTTCGCGGCGAGAACCGCATCCGCCGCGGCGAGAACCGCGTCCGCCGCGGCGTGCAGCGCGGCGTCCTTTTCGGCGGTGGTCAGGAGGGCGAGGCGACGGGACGCGACCCGGGCACGACGCGCC
>NZ_JBMBTE010000261.1:0-2876 GCF_048897285.1 Rhodococcus sp. O3 | reverse complement strand
CTGGGTGTCGAGGGGGTGGGTGTCGACGACGATTTCTTCCATCTCGGCGGCGACTCCATCGTCGCGCTGCGCGTCGTGACCGCCGCCCGGCGTGCCGGTTTCGCCCTCACGTCCCGTGACGTCTTCGAAGCCCCCACCCCGGCGGGCCTGGCCTCTAGGGCCGTGCCGACCGACACGCTGATGGCCGCGGCCGAGGAGCGGCAGGACGCGCTCGGTGTCGTCGTGCCGACCGCGATGATCACCGATCTGCTCGCCCACGACGGCGCGTGGGTCGACGGGTACGCCCAGGCCCGGGTGGTCACGCTCCCCGCCGATCTGACCGAGACCGCACTCGAGGCCGCGCTGAACGCGCTTGTCGCGACCCACGACGTGCTCCGTGCCCGGGTCGTCGACGACCCCACCTACGGCCGGACCCTCGAGGTTCCCGCCGAGCCCGCTCCCGAAATCGTTCTTCGGCACCGCGATACGGCCGATCCTGAGCCGGTGCAGTCCGCGTACCGCACCCTCGACCTGGCGTCGGGAACAATGGTCGTGTTCGTCCTGCTCGACGACGCACCCGCGGCTCGCCTGCTGATCGTCGCCCACCATCTCGTCGTCGACGCGGTGTCCTGGAACATCCTGCTCGACGACCTGCGCCGGCTGTGCGAACGGCCGGGATCGCTCGAACGACCCGCCACGTCCTTCCGCACGTGGAGCCGGGCACTCGAAGCCGCCGCGGACCTCGTGGCCGACGATGCGGACCTGTGGCGGGGAATCGTCGACCCGGCTGGTGCCGTCGCGCTCACCGATCGCGCACTCGATCCGGCCGTGGACACCGTCGCCGCATCGACCGTCCGGCAGATCACCGTGGCACCGGACGTGTTCGAGACACTGTCGTCGGTGGTCGCCCCGGCACTGCGCGTCGGAGTCGACGAAATCCTGCTCGCCGCACTGGCCGCTGCGCTGACCACCGCATCCGAAGAATCCGACGCGACCGCGCTCGTCGTCGACGTCGAAGGCCACGGTCGCGAATCCGATTCGATCGCACCGGAACTCGATCTGTCCCGCACGGTGGGCTGGCTGACCACGCTGTACCCGCTGCGGCTCGACGTGGCCGGGGTCGACCTCGACGCCGTCGCCGCGGGAACCTCCGCAGCCGGGCGCCTCGTCAAGCGCATCAAGGAGCAGATCCGCGCCGTCCCGAACCGCGGCATCGGCTACGGGCTGCTCACCCGATACCGCGGCGAGCACGCCGCCGAACTCACCGCCCGGGCAGCGCACCCGGTGCTGTTCAACTACCTCGGGCGCATCGACGCCGCCCCGGCCACCGGGACCGACGGGGCCTGGACGCTGTGCCCTGTCGAGAACTCGGACGGCGTCGGCACCCTCGGCGTGTCGTCCGACCCGACGATGCCGATGACACATCCGATCGAGATCAACGCCGCGGCCACCGCCGCCGGCATCGTCGCCCAGTGGCGCTTCGCGGCCTCGGCGCTGCGGCCCGGTGTCGTCGACCGCGCCGCGGAACTGTGGCCGACGCTGCTCGAAGGCATTGCCGCACACGGGCGCTCGAATACCATCGGCGGCCTGACGCCGTCGGACGTTCTCGCCTCCGTCGACTTCGACGAGCTCGACGAGCTGACCGCGCGCTACCCGTCGGCGATCGACGTCCTGCCCCTGACGCCACTGCAGCAGGGCCTGATGTTCGAGTCGACCTTCGACACCACCGGGCACGACGCCTACGTCGTGCAGATGGCGCTCGACATCACCGGTGACCTCGACACCGCCCGGTTGCGTGCCGCCGCCGACGCGGTGCTCGCCGCGCACGCCCAGCTCGGGTCCGCGTTCACCACCACCGATGCCGGCCGCCAGGTCGCGGTCGTCACCGCCGGTGCCGCCGTGCCGTGGCACGAAATCGACCTGTCCGAGACGGCCGGAGCGGAGCTGGACCGACGCTGGGCCGAGATCGCCACGCAGGACCGCGAGACCCGCTTCGACCTCGCCGCGCCGCCGCTGATGCGGATCACGCTCGTACACACCGGATCCGGACAGTACAGGATGCTGCTCACGCACCACCACCTGCTGTTCGACGGCTGGTCCCTGCCGCTGGTGATCGACGCGCTGCTGCGCGCCTACGGCAACGGCATCGCGATCGGTGCGGCACCCGCGGTCGCGGCACCGGCTCGCCCCTACCGCGACTACCTGACCTGGCTGGGTGACCGTGACGAGGCCGCCGACCGGGCAGCCTGGACGGCGGCGCTCGACGGCGTCACCGAGCCGACGCTGCTCGCGGCCGGCCGTACCCTCGCGCCCGGCTCGTGCGTCGACCACACCCTCACCGTCGACGCCGAAATCGTGTCGGGCCTCGAAAGGCTCCGCCGCGAAACCGGTGTCACGCTCAACACCCTCGTGCAGGTCGCGTGGTCGCTGGCGCTCGGGGCCGTCACCGGCCGCGACGACGTGCTCTTCGGCACCGCGGTCTCCGGTCGCGCCGCCGACCTCGACGGCATCGACGAGATGATCGGCATGACCGTCAACACGATCGCGGTCCGCGTCGGTCTGCGCCCCGCGGAAACCGTCGCCGACCTGCTGCGCCGCGTTCAGGCCGAGCAGGCCGCCCTGCAGGCCCACCACCACGTTGGCCTGGCGGACCTGCACCGGATCGCCGGTCTCGACGAACTGTTCGACACCCTCGTGGTGTTCGAGAACTACCCGGGCGATTTCACCGGGGCGACCGCCGGCAGCGGTCTCGACGTGCAGCTGCGCGGCATCGACGACGGCACCAGCTTTCCGCTGACCCTGCTCGTCCTGCCCGGAGAACAGCTCGAGCTGATCGTCAAGTACCACCGAGATCTGCCCGCGGCGCTGACGGCCGATCTGGTCGACCGCTTCGTCCG
>NZ_JBMBTE010000260.1:0-2888 GCF_048897285.1 Rhodococcus sp. O3 | reverse complement strand
GCGTGCACGACCCAGCCGTTGTTGGCGAAGTCGGCGGGCGTGCCGCGTTCCGCCTCGTCGAGCAGCGGGCGCCACAAGTCGGCGACCTCGGGTGACGCGATCTTCAGGAAGCCGCGCACACCGTCGAAGTTTCCGTGCAGCACCGCATGTCGGATGGCGTGGGACCACAGGCGGCACGCCTGTTCCGCGGTCGGATCGTCGTGCGTGAGAGCGCTGATCTGCGCGGCGGCCTCGAGGCATCCGGCCCCGTCGTCCAGATAGGCGAGCGCGACGGGAGCGGTACGCATGAGCGATCCGTTCCCCGCTTTCCGGCCGGTCAACGACCGGGCGTGCGCCTGCATGGCGGCGGCATCGCCCGCGCGTCGGCCCAGGACGTTGCGCGTCTGGTTGCCGATGTCCTTCGGATTCGAGTCGTACCAGCGGACGAACTCGGCGGCGACCGCATCGAGGCCCCGGCCGCGGCCGATGTCGACGCCGGTCGCCGCGACCGAGGCGACCGCCACGGCCATTGCAGTGTCGTCGGTCCACTCCCCCGGTTCCCACGCGAACGTGCCGCCGCCGATCATGTCGATCTTCGTGGCTGCCGAGGGGTAGGTGAATTCGTAGCCGGCCCCGAGAGCGTCACCTGCGGCGGTCCCGAGCAGCACCCCGACGGCCCGATCCCTCTGCTGTGCAGTCACATTCATTGCAGCCTCCTCATTAGATCAAGATTGCGCTAAGATTAGATCAGTATTGCGCTAATATGCAAATGTGAGTGAATCGAAGGATCGGGCGGGCAAGGCCCTCGCCGACTACGACCGCCCTTCCGTCGCTGTAGACGTCGCGGTGCTGACCTATCTGGACGGCGAGCTACGGGTTCTGGTCGTGGACCATCATCTCGGCGGCCGCGCGCTCCCCGGCACATTCCTGCACCGCGGCGAGCGACTCGTCGACGCCGCCGAGCGCGCACTCCGGGACAAGGCGCACATCACCGGACTGAAGTTCCACCAGCTGCGGATGTTCGACGATCCCGACCGCGACGAACGCGGCTGGGTGATCTCCATGGCGCACACCGCCGCGGTACCCGTCACCGACCTGCCCGGCGACGCGGCACTACACGTCGTCCACGGCGGCGCCGTCGACGGCGATCTCGCGTTCGACCACGCCGACATGGTGCGGCTGGCCGTCGACGACCTGCGCGCACGCTACGCGGCTCAGGTCGACCCCGACCGGCTGCTCGGTGAGGAGTTCACCGTGCTCGATCTGCGCCTGCTTTACCAGGCGATCTTCGACCGGACACTGCAGAAGGATTCGTTCCGCCGCCACGTCGTCGCGGCGCTCGACAGCACCGGACGGCTGTCGAGTCCCGGCCACGGCCGGCCCGCCGAACTGTTCCGCCGACGCGGGACCGCGCAGCTTCCGGTCCAGGCCGCGGTCCTGCTCACCGGCTGAGTTTGCCCCGGACGGTCCGCGGGTATCTCGCTCACGCCGATTCGAGGAGGGCAGCACTGTGACACAAGCGGACGACAGCGGTCCGGGGACACGAGCCGACGACAAAGGTCCGGGCCACGAGCTCAGCGGCGTCGTGGACGACCTCGAACGCAAGATCGAGCGTGAACGCGACGAACGCGATGTGCCCGGGAGCAGGTCCGACCGGGAAGACGTCGAACCCGTCGAGCCCGGGGACGAGGCACCCGACTGAGTCGTGTAGTCAGGGCCTCCGCGGCGCCGTGAACAGTGTGACGAGAATCGCGATGCCGCTGCCGACGATGCCGAGCCCCAGCAGGATTCGCACGACGAGCGGCCAGTCGAACCCACCGGTCCCGAAATCGAACGGGAACGTCTGCCAGATCCGCAGCAGCGCGACGAGACCGACCGCGGTCGTGGCGGTGTCACCGAGCGTCTTGAGCCACCGCGGATCCCACACCAGATACGCCAGGTTCGCCACGAGACCGACGACGATCGAGGCGTTCACCCATCCCAGCACCGCCGGTGTGTCCTCGGTGAGGAACGGCACCGACTCCCAGCCGGGCCAGACGTTGATCGCATACAGCATCGCGGCATCGATCAGCACCGCCACGACGTAACCCGCGCGGCGAGCCGCGGCCGACGACCCGCGCCGATCGGATGCCTCGGATGTCGCGCTCACCGAACCCCCTACCCGGACGCCGCCCGGGACGTCCCACCGCTATCCCACAGTGCGCCTCCGTTCTGCCCAAGGCAACAGCTGAACGGCTCGAGGCAACAGGTGGAAGGCGACCGCGGCCGGCGACTCGGTAGCGAGCCCGCGAATGGGTATCCACAGTCGTGTCCAGGAAGACCCGCCACCGAGAGCACCCGGCGAGAAAACGGCATCGTCCTCCGAGCGGAGCGGCACCGCCACCGGCGCGGTACGTGGAGGATCCGACGCTGCCCCCGGCCTGGCTCGTCGACATCGACGGAACTCTCGCGCACATGAGCGACCGCAGTCCCTATCACTGGCACCGGGTGGGTGAGGACACCGTCTCCCCCGCCGTCGAGGCCGCGGTCAGAGCGTTCGCCGCCGCGCCCGACGGTTTCGCCGTCGTGCTGCTCTCGGGCCGCGACGGCATCTGCCGTCCCGAGACCGAGGAGTGGCTCGCCCGGCACGAGATCCCGTACGACGAGCTGTACATGCGCGCGGCCGGTGACAATCGCAAGGATTCGATCGTCAAGGCCGAGTTGTTCGACGCCCACGTCCGGCACCGCTACCGCATCGTCGCGGTCCTCGACGATCGCGATCAGGTGGTGCGCATGTGGCGGCGGATGGGACTGGTGTGTTTTCAGGTCGCCGAGGGCAACTTCTGAACCGGCGCACCGTCGGTCAGGTCTCGCACCTGCGCGTAGCGCTCTCGCACGCGCGGGGCCGGGTCGGCTTCGAAGCGCCGGAC
>NZ_JBMBTE010000259.1:0-2891 GCF_048897285.1 Rhodococcus sp. O3 | reverse complement strand
GCGCGCACGGCCTCGGCGGCCCGGGCCGCGACGGATTCGTCGACGAGCGTGGGCAGGTAGGCGACCTCGACAGCGATCTCGTCGCCCGGGGTGACCTCGAGGGTCATCGGGTACTGCGTGGAGTCGCGCCCGCTCAGACCGGCGAGACCGAGCGCGTTGTCGTCGAGCAGCGCAGTGAGCGCAGACTCGTCCATGGGGTACGACTCGAACACCACCAGCGTGTCGAACAGGCGCTGCTGCCCGGCGATGCGGTGCAGTTCGGTGAGCGACACGTGCTGGTGGTCGAGCACCGACACCTGCTGCTCCTGCACCCGGACCAGGGCGTCTTCGAGCCGGTCGGACGGATCGAGTTCGACGACGACCGGAATCGTGTTGATGAACAGACCGATGGCGGATTCGACGCCGTCGACCTGGGACGGGCGACCGGAGACGGTGGCACCGAAGACGACGGTGGACTGCCCGGTCTGCTGCGCGAGCGCCATCGCCCACGCGACCTGCACGACCGTCGCCACGGTGACACCGCACGCGCGGGCCGCGGCGACGACACCTGCGCTGGTCTCGACGTCGAGGGTGACGGGCACCGTCTGCGGGAACTCGGCGACCGAGACGCGTTCGGCCGGCGCGACCAGCGTCGGCCCCTCGACCGCAGCGAGCACCTGCTGCCACGCGGCGCGGGTCGCCTCCGGTTCCTGCCGCGCCAACCAGGTCAGGAAGTTGCGGTAGCCGTCCCGGTCGGCGCCGGTCGTGGGCGAGGTTCCGCCGCGGTAGTTCTCGAGCAGTTCGGCCACGAGCAGCGGCGTCGACCAGCCGTCGATCACGGCGTGGTGTTCGGTCACCACCAGCCGATGCCGTTCCGGGGCGAGGACGACGAGCGCGCACCGCAGCAGCGGCGGCACAGCAGGGTCGAACCGGGCGTCGCGTTCGGCGTCGGCGACCCGGTCGGCAGCGGCGTCCGGATCCGGGTCGGCCGTCACATCCATCACCTGCCACGGCATCGGGACGAACGCGGGCACGACACTGCGGTACGTGCCGTCGTCGTCGGTCACGAACGCGGCCCGCAGGTTCGGATGCGCGTCGAGCAGCGCCTGCGCGGCGCGGTGCAGCCGGTCACGGTCGAGCGGTCCGGTGAATTCGAAGGCGACCTGCCCGACGTAGACGTCCACGGCGTCCGAGTCGGCGTGCAGCTGCGATTCGAAGATCAGTCCCTGCTGCAGACCGGTCATGGGCAGCACGTCGGCGAGTTCGCCGAATCGCTGCTCCCACGCGCACACGTCGGCCTGCGAGACGCCGGTGTCGAGGAAATCGCCCGGCGTGTGCCGGACGGTCGGCACGGTTTCGGCGTGCCGGGCGAGTGCCGTGGCCGCCTCCGCCCAGGCCGCGCCCAACGAGCGGGCCTGGTCCTCGGTAAGGATGCCGGTGGCGTAGGTCAGGCGGGCCTGCAGCCGGGGACCGTCCGGCCCGTCGACGGTGACGGCGTTGATGTCCACGGCGGTCGCGGCGGGCATCTCCGGGCGGGTGTGCCCGAGGAGTCCTTCGAATCCCGGCAGCGCCGACCAGTCCCGGGCCTCCCCACTGTCGGCGGCGAACCGGCCCAGGTAGTTGAATCCGATCTGCGGGCGAGCGCAGCGGGCGAGCACGTCCTCCCCGACCGGGTCGAGGTAGCGGGCCAGGCCGTGTTCGATCCCGTCTGCGGCAGCGGCACGCAACTGTTCCTTGACGGTGCGCACGATCGCATCGGCGTCGAGTACGTCTGCACCGGTTGCGATTCCGGCGAGATCGAGCCGGACGGGGTACATCGCGGTGAACCAGCCGACCGTGCGGGACAGATCGGCACCGGGAACAAGTTCGTCTGCGCGACCGTGTGTTTCGCGGGCGACCAGTACACCGTCGGTCGCGGTCCCGCGGCCCCGGTGCCAGTTCACGACGGCGGTGGCCAGTGCCGCATAGAGTCCGTCGTCGACGCTGCCGGCATACACCCGCGGCAGGGTCGAGAGCAGCGAACGGGTGGTCGCGACGTCCAGTTCGACGGTGACGTCCGCGGTGGTCGCGTGGGTGTCGAGCGCGGGGTCGAAGTCGCGGGTGCCGATCGGCGGCTCGAAGTCGCCGATCCGGCCGGCGAACGCGCGGGCACGGGCCTCGGTGTCGCCGGTCTTCGCTCGGTCGGCCAGCGCGGTGTTCCAGGTGCGGACGGACGTCGGCACCGGATCGAGGTCCTCGCGGCTCCAGCGTGCGGCGAGATCTTCGAGCAGGACGCGCCAGGACACGCCGTCGACGACGAGATGGTGCGCGGCGATCAACAGTGCGCCGCGCTCGTCCGGCGTGGCAGGCGCCAGGAACACCGCCTGCACCATCACGCCGACGGCAGGATCGAGACGTGCTGCGGTGGAAGCGAGTTCGGTGCGAACCTGCGCGTCCCGGTCCGACTCGGCTGCAACCTCGCGCACCAGGGCATCGAGATCGACCGTCGTCTCGCGGGGCACGTCGAGCGCGTCGGGCGTGCCGTCACCGTCGGTGTCGACGAGGCGGGCACGCAGGATGTCGTGGTGCGCGATCACGTCCGCCAGGGCCGCGGCGAGTGTGCCGCGGTCGGCTCCGACCGGCGTGTGCACGACGGTGGCCTGGCAGTAGTTCTCGTAGAACCCGTCGCGGATCGTCGCGGTCGCGAGCGGCGTCAGCGGTACGTGTCCGGTGCCGTCGTCCGAGATCGTGGGGGCATCGTCTAGCGTGCGGGCCGCCGCAGCCAGGGCCGCGACGGTGCGATGGGTGAACAGACCCCTTGCGGTGACGGCGATTCCGGCGCGACGGGCGCGGGAAACGACCTGGAGAGACATGATGGAGTCGCCGCCGAGATGGAAAAAGTCGTCGTCGACACCCACCCCCTCGACACCCAA
>NZ_JBMBTE010000258.1:0-2983 GCF_048897285.1 Rhodococcus sp. O3 | reverse complement strand
CGTCCTGAACACCACGATCGGGGTCGTCGCCACCGACGCGCCGCTGAGCACGGCCGCGTGCCGCCGGGTCGCGGTCGCCGGGCACGACGGCCTGGCCCGCGCGATCCGTCCCGCCCACTCACCACTGGACGGGGACACCCTGTTCGCCCTGTCCACCGGCACCGCCGAACTCCCCGCGCCCGGACTGCTGCCCGACGCGTTCGCGACCGAACTGCCGGTGCTCGCCGCGGTGTGCGAGGCCGCGGCCGAGGTGGTGCAACGGGCGATCGTCGACGCGCTGCTCAGCGCCACCGGGCTCGCCGGCATCCCCGCCTATCGTGACGTGTACGGCACCGCATTCGACGCGCGGTAGAACGTCGCGCTACGGCGCGCGGCGGCCGCGCACAGCACAATGGACGCATGACCGAACCGACCGGAACCGGCGCCGTGACCCGGCCGATGTGGCAACGTGCCGCCCTGTGGATCGGCGGCTTCGTCGGCCTGCTCTACGGAATCGAAGGCGTCGACTCGGTGACCTCCACGGACCTGGACGCGGCCGGGATCGCACCGCGCTCCATCGACGGCCTGTCGGGAGTGCTGTTCGCGCCGCTGCTGCACGACGGCTGGGCGCACCTCTCGGCGAACACCGTCCCGCTGCTCGTCCTCGGATTCCTCGTGCTGCTGTCGGGGATCGCCCGGGGCCTCGCCGCGACCGCGATCATCTGGGTCGTCGGCGGAGTGGGAACCTGGCTGTTCGCCGGTCCCGGCTACATCCACATCGGTGCGTCGATACTGGTGTTCGGCTGGCTGACCTACCTGATCGTCCGCGGCTGGTTCACCCGGCACACCGGACAGATCGTCATCGGTGTCGTCGTCCTGCTCGTCTACGGCAGCATGCTGTGGGGAGTGCTGCCCAGCGACCCCCGCGTGTCCTGGCAGGGTCACCTGTTCGGGGCGATCGGCGGTGTCCTCGCCGCGTGGATCCTCTCCGCCGACGCCCGCCGAGCCCGCCGGGCACAGATCCCGCCCGGCACGCTGCCGCGCTGAGAACCGGACGATCCTCCGGATCGGAGACGTAGACGATCCGTTCACCGCCTCGACCTCCACGTCACATTGTTCGTGTAACTGTGAGTTGCCGGGTCGTAATCGGGCTCTGCTTCAACGAGGACGTGCGACGTGGCAGCATGACCTTTATGCGCATGACCGTTCTGGGCTGCTCGGGCAGTGTCGCCGGGCCCGATTCTCCGGCGTCGGGCTACCTGCTTACCGCCCCGGACACCCCGCCGCTCGTGATCGACTTCGGTCCCGGCGTCCTCGGCGCACTCCAGCGGCATGCCGATCCCGGCGAGGTCTCCATCCTGCTCTCGCACCTGCACGCCGACCACTGTCTCGACATACCCGGCCTGCTCGTGTGGCGTCGCTACTCCCCGAACCGGCCCGAAGGCCGCGTCCCGCTGTACGGGCCCAGCGATGCCGCACAGCGGCTGGGCGTCGCCTCCGCCGAATGCGCCGGCGAGGTCGACGACGTGTCCGACACCCTCGACGTCCACGCCCTCACCGACGGCGGCGACTTCCGCTTCGGGGCACTGTCCGTTTGCTCCCGCCGCGTCAACCATCCGCCCGAGGCATACGGGTTCCGCATCACCAGCGACTCCGGCCGCACGTTCGTGTACACCGGCGACACCGGCATGTGCGACGAGGTCGTCGACCTCGCGCGCGGCGCCGACGTGCTGCTCGCCGAGGCGTCGTGGACCCACGACCCCGCGGCGCGACCGGAGAACATGCACCTGTCCGGCACCGAAGCGGGCCAGGTCGCCGCGCGGGCCGGGGTCGGGGAGCTGCTGCTCACCCACATTCCGCCGTGGACGTCTCGCGAGGACGTCATCGCCGAAGCGAAAGCGGAGTACTCGGGCCCGGTGCACGCGGTCTCCGCCGGGGACGTCTACCGCATCTGACCGATCGCCTACGCTCGTCGGGTGACCACACGAGAAGACGGCAGGGCGGACGATCAGCTCCGCGACATCCGGATCACCCGAGGATTCACCAATCACCCCGCGGGCTCGGTGCTCGTCGAATTCGGGCAGACCCGCGTCATGTGCACGGCCAGCGTCGAGGAAGGCGTGCCGCGCTGGCGCAAGGGCTCGGGCCTGGGCTGGCTCACCGCGGAATACGCGATGCTGCCGGCCGCCACCCACACCCGCAGCAGTCGCGAATCGGTGAAGGGCAAGATCGGTGGGCGTACCCAGGAGATCAGCCGGCTCGTCGGCCGCTCGCTGCGCGCCTGCATCGACCTGGCGGCGATAGGGGAGAACACCATCGCGCTCGACTGCGATGTCCTGCAGGCCGACGGCGGTACCCGCACCGCCGCGATCACCGGTGCCTACGTCGCGCTCTGCGACGCCGTGACCTGGCTGCGCGCCGCGGGCCGCCTCGCCGATCCGCAGCCCATCTCGTGCCAGATCGCGGCGGTCAGCGTCGGCGTCGTCGACGGCCGTATCCGCCTCGACCTGCCGTACGAGGAGGACTCGCGCGCAGAGGTCGACATGAACGTCATCGCCACCGACACCGGCACCCTCGTCGAGATCCAGGGCACCGGTGAAGGCGCGACCTTCGCGCGCTCGACGCTCGACGGGCTGCTCGACTCGGCGCTCGCCGGCATCGAGGAACTGTGCCGCATCCAGCGTGAGGTGCTCGAGCAGCCGTACCCGGGGGTGCTTCCCGAGCCGGAGATCGTCGAGCCCGTGAAGAAGAAGTTCGGGGCCTGACATGACGGTGAAGGTGCTCGTCGCGAGCCGGAACGCGAAGAAGCTGCGGGAACTGCAGCGCGTCCTGGATCGCGCCGGGATCCACGGCATCGAGCTGGTCGGCCTCGACGAGGTTCCGCCCTTCCCGGAGGCCCCGGAGACCGGTGCGACCTTCGAGGAGAACGCCGCGGCGAAGGCCCGCGACGGTGCGCTCGCCACCGGCCTGCCGTGCGTCGCCGACGACTCCGGGCTCGAGGTCG
>NZ_JBMBTE010000257.1:0-3030 GCF_048897285.1 Rhodococcus sp. O3 | reverse complement strand
GCGCACGGTTCCGACGAATTCCTCGACGAGGTCCTCGAGGGCGACGATGCCGACGACGGTGCCGGTCGCGTCGACCACCCCGCCCAGGTGGGAGCTGGTGCGGCGCAGCAGCGCGAGGGCGTCGTCGAGTGCGCTGGTGAGCGCGACCCGGGGCAGTTCCCGCACCTCCCCGGGCGGGATCACGGTGTCGGGGCCGGCGTTCTCGTCGCGCACCAGGTCCAGCACGTCCTTGATGTGCAGGTAGCCGGTGACCTTCCCGGTCGGGTCGAGGGTCGGGTAGCGGGAGAAACCGGTGTCGATCACGGCCTGTTCGAGCGCCCCGAGGGTGGTGCCGCCGGCGGTGATCGGCACGGTCCGCACCCGGTCGATGGGGATCATCACCTCGGTGACGGTGCGGCCGCTGGTTTCCAGGGCCTGGGTGAGGCGGCGGTGTTCCTCCTCGTCGAGCAGCCCTTCGGAGCGGGATTCGCCGATCATCTCCGACAGTTCGATGGCGGTGACGGTGACCTCGAGTTCGTCCTTGGGTTCGACCCGCATCAGGCGCAGGGACAGGTTGGCGCACAGGTTGTAGAACGCGATGAGCGGCTTGGCCAGGCGCATGAACAGCAGGTGCACCGGGACGAGGAGCATCGCGGTGCGTTCCGGTCCGGCGATCGCGATGTTCTTGGGCACCATCTCGCCGAGCAGGATGTGCAGGATCACCACGAGCGCGAGCGAGACGGTGAACGCGAGGGGGTGCAGCAGCGAGTCCGGCAGGCCGACCGCGTGCAGCGGCGCCTCGATCAGGTGCGCGATCGCCGGTTCGCCGACGCGGCCGAGCAGGATCGAGCAGATGGTGATGCCCAGCTGGGATCCGGCGAGCATCAGCGACAGGTGTTCCCCGGCGTCGATGACGGTCGCGGCGCGTTTCTTGCCCTGGGCGACGAGCGACTCGAGCCGGTCCCGGCGGGCGGTGATGAGCGCGAATTCGGCGCCGACGAAGAAGGCGTTGCCGGCGAGGAGCACCACGGTGAGCAGGACACCGAGCAGGTCGTTCATCGCTGCTCTCCGTTCGTGTGCGCGACCGGTTCGGTGTCGCCCGCGGCGTCGGTGTCGGCCGCGTCGGGGACGGTGTCCGCGGGGACCGGGGTGAGCAGGATCCGGTCGATGCGGTGCCCGTCCATCGCGAGGATCCGCGCGAGCCAGCGTTCGGTGTGGTCGCCGGGACGGGCCGGGAGCAGCATCTCGTCGCCGGTGTCGGGGATGCGGCCGAGTTCGTCGAGGATCAGGCCGCCGATGGTTTCGTAGTCGCCGTCGGGGGCGTGGTAGCCGGTGAGGCCGGCGATCTCGTCGATGCGCAGCAGCCCGGAGCAGGACCAGCCGTCGTCGAGTTGCCGGGCGTCGGGTTCGGGTTCGTCGTGTTCGTCGCGGACGTCGCCGACGATCTCCTCGATGAGGTCCTCCATGGTGATGATGCCGGCGGTGCCGCCGTATTCGTCGACGACGAGCGCGACCTGCATGCCGTCGGCGCGGACGCGTTCCATCACCTCGTCGCCGTCGAGGGTCGACGGCACGACCGGCACCTGCCGGGCGAGGGTGCGCAGCGGGGTGTGGGCGCGGCGCGGCCCCGGGACGGTGAAGGCGTGTTTGACGTGCACGACCCCGAGGGTGGCGTCGAGGTCGCCGTCGACGACGGGGAACCGCGAGTAGCCGGTGCGGTCGGACAGGTCGATCAGGTCCAGCACGGTGTCGTGCTGGTCGAGGCATTCGATGGTCACCCGCGGGGTCATCAGGTCCTCGGCGGTGCGGTCGCCGAACCGCAGGGAGCGGTCGACGAGCAACGCGGTGCGTTCGTCGAGGACACCGCTTTCGGCGGAGGCGCGGACCAGGGAGCCGAGTTCCTGCGGAGACCGCGCCGAGCGCAGTTCCTCGGCGGGTTCGATGCCGAGCCGCCGCACCACCCAGTTCGCGGAGCCGTTCAGTCCGTGGATGGCCCACTTGAACACGAGGGAGAACCCGACCTGCAGTCCCGCGGTGGCGCGGGCGGTGCCGAGCGGGTGGGCGATGGCCAGGTTCTTCGGCACCAGCTCCCCGAAGATCATCGAGAAGGAGGTGGCGAGGATCAGGGCGAGGGCGAGGGAGATGCCGGACGCGGCGGATTCGCCCAGGCCCAGGGCCTGCAGCAGCGGGTTCAGGAACCGGGCCAGCACAGGTTCGGCGAGGTAACCGGTGATCAGGGTGGTGATGGTGATGCCCAGCTGGGCGCCGGACAGCTGGAACGAGAGGGTGCGGTGGGCGTGCTGCACCTGGCGGGCGCGGCGGTCACCGTCCCGGGCGTGGGCGTCGACGGTGCTGCGTTCGAGCGCGG
This sequence comes from Rhodococcus sp. O3, assembly GCF_048897285.1. Classification (NCBI taxonomy): domain Bacteria; kingdom Bacillati; phylum Actinomycetota; class Actinomycetes; order Mycobacteriales; family Nocardiaceae; genus Rhodococcus; species Rhodococcus sp. O3. The sequence continues at coordinate 683 of NZ_JBMBTE010000257.1, read as the reverse complement.
TCAGGGAGAATTCGGCGGCCACGAACAGGGCCGTGCCGGCGGTCAGCGCAACGAAGCCGACCAGGGAAAGTATGGACAGCAGAACGGACATCAGGGCCGCCCCTGCCGGGTTTCGGTTCCGCCGGGTCTGTCACCCGGCTCGCTAGAGGAGCCCTCCGAACCGGCGGAATCGGAGTCCGCGTCGGCCGTGACGACCGGGGATAGTGCCGTGCTGGTGATAGTGGGTGCCGTGGGCACCTGGTTCCTCTCGTCGGGTTCGGCCGCGCGGTCGCCGCGCGCCGAGCGTGGTCGGATGGGGCACCATTCTACTGGGCGATGTCCGGATCGGTCGCGTCGTGCGGGTCCGCGCCGCGGGTCGCGGCGGGGTCGGGGGTGTGGTGCGCCTGGTCGCGGGACAGGGCGACGGTGGTGGCGAGCATGACGACGACGGACGCGACGACCAAGGCGAGGCCGGGGCCGTCGACCCGCAGCCGTTCCCCGAGCACGGTCATGCCGAGGAACGCCGCGGCGAGGGGTTCGCCGATGGTCAGGGCGGGCAGGGACGCGCCGAGCGCCCCGGCCTGGAAGGCGAGTTGCTGCAGGTAGCCGCCGGTGAGACCGGCGGTGACCAGCGCCCAGGTCTGCCAGGACCCCACCACGGTGCCGAGGCCGTGTTCGAACAGGTCGGTGACGTGTTTGGTGAA
>NZ_JBMBTE010000256.1:0-3044 GCF_048897285.1 Rhodococcus sp. O3 | reverse complement strand
GCGGTGTCGCCGGCGACCGCGGCGGCTTCGAGTGCCGCGGCATCCGCACCGGTGAGCTGGGCGAGTTCGTCGGAGTTCGGTTTGACGAGATCCGGGGCGGCCTCCGGGAACCGCGCCGAGAGCGCCAGCAGCGGCGCCTCGGAGGTGTCCACCGCGATCCGGGTTCCGGTGGCGCGCAGTGCACAGACCAGGTCGGCGTACCAGTCGTCCGGAACGCTCGGGGGCAGCGACCCGGAGAGGACCGTCCAGTCCGCGCTTGCGGCCCGGGCGACCACGGCGGCCTGGAGTTCCGCGCGGGTCCGGGGGCCGTACGCACTGCCGGGTTCGTTGAGTTTCGTGGTGGTGCCGTCGGGTTCGGCGACGGTGGTGTTGGTACGTGCGGGAGACGCGGTTTCTATTGCCAGGCAGTCGATTCCGTGTGTGTCGAGGGCGACGAGGAGTGGGTCTCCCGCGTTGCCGGGCAGGATCGCGAGAACCGGGTGACCGGCGGCGTGCAGAACCCGTGCGACGTTGATGCCCTTGCCTCCGGGATCGACGAGTACCTCCGCGGTGCGGTGCACGGCCCCGCGGACGAGTGGGCCGGACAGCGCGATGGTGCGGTCCAGGCTCGGATTGGCGGTCAGTGTGACGATCACGCCGTCACCACCTCGATCCCTTGGTCGATGAGTTGGATTCGGTCGGTTTCGTCGATCTCACTGTCGGTGACGAGAACGTCGACGGCACTGAGGGGAGCGAAACTCAGCAGGTGGCGTCGGCCGATCTTGGAGGAGTCGGCGACGACGACGACGCGGTCCGCCGACTCGACCATCCGGCGTTTGACTGCGGCTTCGTCCGCGTCGGGCGTCGACAGGCCGTGATCGGTGGAGAGGGCGTTGGTGCCGATGAAGGCGACGTCGACGTGCAGCATGCCGAGGTAGCGCAACGCGTCCTCCCCGACGGTGGCCTGGGTGACGCCGCGGACGCGACCGCCGAGCAGGTGCAGGCTGATGGAGCCGAGACCGGCGAGCCGTGCCGCGATGGGCACCGAGTTCGTCACGACGGTGAGGTCGACATCGGTGGGTAGCGCCGAGACCATGCGACCGGTCGTGGTTCCCGCGTCGATGACGACGCTCCCGCCGGACACCGGCAGGAACCGGGCGGCGGCCGCGGCGATGCGGTCCTTGAATCCGGCGCGGGTCTGGTCGCGTTCTGCCAGTCCGGGTTCGGTGACGGTGAGGGACGCGGCCGGGATGGCGCCGCCGTGGACGCGCCGCACGTGGCCGAGGCGTTCGAGCAGTGCCAGATCGCGGCGGACGGTTTCGGTCGTGACGCCGTAGCGGCCGGCGAGTTCGGCGACGGACATGCGGCCGCGCCGCTCGATCAGCTCGCTGATCGCCTGTTGCCGTTCCTCTGCGTACACCTGATCTCCTCGTCGCCCTGCGGGAAATGTTGCTTTATGTTGTTTTACGCCCGTATGTGTTGACATGTCAATGGTTCGGAGTAATCTCGATCACATCGATCTCCGCCAGTGGCGAGGAGGAAGCATGAAGAACGTGATGCCGGTGGCAGACGGTTCGCCGGTGCGCGAAGTCCGCGGAACCCCGGTCGTGCCCGGTGTGGCCTACGGCCCGGCGATCCGCCCCGCGCCGCGCCCCGAACTACCCACTGCCTCCGCGAGCGTTCCCGACACCGCCCGGGCAGCCGAAGCGGAACGGTTCACAGCCGCCGCGAGCGTCGTCGCGGAGAGGCTCAGGGCGCGCGCAGCCCACGCCTCCGGTGCCGCCGCCGAAGTGCTGCTGGCCAATGCCGGCCTCGCCGAGGACCGCGCCTGGATCGGCGCCGCCACCGGCAGGATCCGCAACGGATCGGACGCCGTAGCCGCCGCGATCGATACCACCGAGCAGTTCGCGACGATGTTCGCGCAGCTGGGTGGGCTCATGGCCGAGCGGGTCACCGACCTGCGCGACATCCGCGACCGCGTCGTCGCGGAACTGAGCGGGCACCCGGAGCCGGGGATCCGACTGCCCGACGAGCCGTCGGTGCTGCTCGCCGAGGACCTCGCCCCCGCCGATACCGCCGGTCTGGACCCCACCCGGATCATCGGACTGGCCACCACCCTGGGCGGACCCACGAGCCACACCGCGATCATCGCGCGCCAGCTGGGTATACCGTGCGTCGTCGCGGCGGCGGGACTCGACGCGATCCCGGCGGGCACGGCGGTGCTGCTGGACGGTTCCACCGGCGAGATCCGCATCGATGCGGACCCCGAGGCCGCACGGGCGGCAGTCGAGGTGGACCGGCAGGAACGTGCCCGGGTGGCGGCCTGGACAGGGCCCGGTGCCACCGCCGACGGCCACCCCGTCGCGATCCTCGCGAACGTGCAGGACGGTGCCGGGGCGCGGGCAGCCCGGCAGACCCCCGCCGAAGGAGTCGGCCTGTTCCGCACCGAGCTGTGTTTCCTGGACCGGGACGTCGAACCGTCGGTGGCCGAGCAGGCCGACATCTATGCGGAGGTGCTCACCGCCTTCGCCGGCCGGAAGGTCGTCGTGCGCACCCTCGACGCCGGGTCCGACAAGCCGCTGCGGTTCGTGACCCAACCCGACGAGCACAATCCGGCGCTCGGCGTGCGCGGCATCCGGATCGAGTCGACCGCACCCGGCATGGTCGAGCGGCAACTCGACGCGGTGGCCGAGGCGGCCACGCGCACCGGGCAGTCGCCGTGGGTCATGGCCCCGATGGTCGCGACGGTCGCCGAAGCCGCCGAATTCGCCGCGTTGGTGCGGGCCAGGGAGCTGGTTCCGGGAGTCATGGTCGAAGTGCCCGCCGCGGCACTGCTCGCCGACCGGCTGCTCGAGCACGTCGACTTCCTGTCCGTCGGCACCAACGATCTCGGTCAGTACACGATGGCCGCAGACCGTATGTCCCCGCAGCTCGCGACGCTGACCGACCCGTGGCAACCGGCCGTGCTCGCCCTCGTCGCTCGCACCGCGGAGGCCGGCCGGACGGTCGGAAAACCGGTCGGAGTGTGCGGGGAGGCCGCCGCCGATCCGCTGCTCGGCTGCGTG
>NZ_JBMBTE010000255.1:0-3105 GCF_048897285.1 Rhodococcus sp. O3 | reverse complement strand
CTGCGATATGCCTCGGGGAGCTGTCAACCGAGCTGTGATCCGAGGATTTCCGAATGGGGAAACCCAGCACGAGTGATGTCGTGTTACCCGCATCTGAATATATAGGGTGTGTGGAGGGAACGTGGGGAAGTGAAACATCTCAGTACCCACAGGAAGAGAAAACAACATGTGATTCCGTGAGTAGTGGCGAGCGAAAGCGGAAGAGGCTAAACCATGGTCATGTGATACCCGGCAGGGGTTGTGGTCGTGGGGTTGTGGGGTTCATTGTGTCGGTTCTGCCGGACCGGCCGACAGTAAGAAATCATCGTGTTAGTCGAAGTGGTCTGGAACGGCCTGTCGTAGAGGGTGAGAATCCCGTAGACGAAAACATGGTGACTGTCGATGTGAATACCCAAGTAGCACCGGGCCCGTGAAATCTGGTGTGAATCTGTCGGGACCACCCGATAAGCCTGAATACTCCCTGGTGACCGATAGCGGACTAGTACCGTGAGGGAAAGGTGAAAAGTACCCCGGGAGGGGAGTGAAATAGTACCTGAAACCGTGCGCTTACAATCCGTCAGAGCCTTCGAGCAGCTTGCTGCTGGGGGTGATGGCGTGCCTTTTGAAGAATGAGCCTGCGAGTTAGTGGCATGTCGCGAGGTTAACCCGTGTGGGGTAGTCGTAGCGAAAGCGAGTCCGAATAGGGCGTCTGTAGTGGCATGTTCTAGACCCGAAGCGGAGTGATCTACCCATGGCCAGGGTGAAGCGACGGTAAGACGTCGTGGAGGCCCGAACCCACTTAGGTTGAAAACTGAGGGGATGAGCTGTGGGTAGGGGTGAAAGGCCAATCAAACTCCGTGATAGCTGGTTCTCCCCGAAATGCATTTAGGTGCAGCGTCGCGTGTTTCTCACCGGAGGTAGAGCTACTGGATGGTCTAGGGGGCCCACAAGCTTACCGAAATCAGCCAAACTCCGAATGCCGGTGAGTGAGAGCGCGGCAGTGAGACTGCGGGGGATAAGCTTCGTAGTCGAGAGGGAAACAGCCCAGATCGCCGGCTAAGGCCCCTAAGCGTGTACTAAGTGGAAAAGGATGTGGGATCGCTGAGACAACCAGGAGGTTGGCTTAGAAGCAGCCACCCTTGAAAGAGTGCGTAATAGCTCACTGGTCAAGTGGTTCTGCGCCGACAATGTAGCGGGGCTCAAGTACACCGCCGAAGCCGCGGCACTCACACAAGCCCGCTTCACCTCTACGGGGGTGGAGCCAGGTGTGTGGGTGGGTAGGGGAGCGTCGTGCAGCCGTGGAAGCGCCGGAGTGATCCAGGTGTGGAGGCTGCGCGAGTGAGAATGCAGGCATGAGTAGCGAAAGACGAGTGAGAAACTCGTCCGCCGAATGACCAAGGGTTCCTGGGCCAGGTTAATCCGCCCAGGGTGAGTCGGGACCTAAGGCGAGGCCGACAGGCGTAGTCGATGGACAACGGGTTGATATTCCCGTACCCGTGTATCCGCGCCCAATGGCGAATCAGTTGTGCTAACCGTCCAAAAGGTTTGTCGTCTCCTTCGGGAGTCGGCGGGCTGGCTGCACGGGACCCCGGCTGTAGTAGTCAAGCGATGGGGTGACGCAGGAAGGTAGCTGGGCCAGGTGGTGGAATACCTGGTGTAAGCCGGTAGGGCGAGACGTAGGCAAATCCGCGTCTCATATAAGCCTGAGAGGTGATGCGTACCCGTTGAGGGGAATTCAGTGATCCTATGCTGCCGAGAAAAGCCTCTAGTGAGTTGGTACACGGCCCGTACCCCAAACCGACACAGGTGGTCAGGTAGAGAATACCGAGGCGATCGAGAGAACTGTGGTTAAGGAACTCGGCAAAATGCCCCCGTAACTTCGGGAGAAGGGGGACCAGCCCCGGTGACCGGACTTGCTCCGTGAGCTGGGGGTGGTCGCAGAGACCAGAGAGAAGCGACTGTTTACTAAAAACACAGGTCCGTGCGAAGTCGTAAGACGATGTATACGGACTGACGCCTGCCCGGTGCTGGAAGGTTAAGAGGACCGGTTAGCCATTTCGGTGGCGAAGCTGAGAATTTAAGCCCCAGTAAACGGCGGTGGTAACTATAACCATCCTAAGGTAGCGAAATTCCTTGTCGGGTAAGTTCCGACCTGCACGAATGGCGTAACGACTTCTCTGCTGTCTCAACCACAGACTCGGCGAAATTGCATTACGAGTAAAGATGCTCGTTACGCGCGGCAGGACGAAAAGACCCCGGGACCTTCACTATAGCTTGGTATTGGTGTTCGGTTCGGTTTGTGTAGGATAGGTGGGAGACTGTGAAGCGGCCACGCCAGTGGTCGTGGAGTCGTTGTTGAAATACCACTCTGATCGTATTGGACATCTAACCTCGGACCATGATCTGGTTCAGGGACAGTGCCTGGTGGGTAGTTTAACTGGGGCGGTTGCCTCCCAAAATGTAACGGAGGCGCCCAAAGGTTCCCTCAGCCTGGTTGGCAATCAGGTGTCGAGTGCAAGTGCACAAGGGAGCTTGACTGTGAGACTGACAGGTCGAGCAGGGACGAAAGTCGGGACTAGTGATCCGGCACCGGCATGTGGAAGCGGTGTCGCTCAACGGATAAAAGGTACCCCGGGGATAACAGGCTGATCTTCCCCAAGAGTCCATATCGACGGGATGGTTTGGCACCTCGATGTCGGCTCGTCGCATCCTGGGGCTGGAGTAGGTCCCAAGGGTTGGGCTGTTCGCCCATTAAAGCGGCACGCGAGCTGGGTTTAGAACGTCGTGAGACAGTTCGGTCTCTATCCGCCGCGCGCGTTAGAAACTTGAGGAAGGCTGTCCCTAGTACGAGAGGACCGGGACGGACGAACCTCTGGTGTGCCAGTTGTCCCGCCAGGGGCACTGCTGGTTGGCTACGTTCGGAAGGGATAACCGCTGAAAGCATCTAAGCGGGAAGCCTGTTCCAAGATGAGGTTTCTCACCCCCTCGAGGGGGTAAGGCCCCCGGCAGACCACCGGGTTGATAGGCCAGAACTGGAAGCACAGTAATGTGTGCAGGTGACTGGTACTAATAGGCCGAGGACTTACCACGAAGAAGCTACGCGTCCACTGTGCGGTATCTGAAACA
>NZ_JBMBTE010000254.1:0-3109 GCF_048897285.1 Rhodococcus sp. O3 | reverse complement strand
GCCGACCGGGACCACGCGTTGCCGGCCGCCCTTGCCGCGCAGGAGCACCGAGCGGGCCTCGGTGTCGATGTCGTCGACGTCGAGGCCGACCGCTTCGGAGATGCGGGCGCCGGTCGAGTACAGCAGTTCGAGCAGCGCCCGGTCGCGCAGGCCGCGGGGCCCGTCGGATTCGGTGCCGGTCGCGTCGAGGATCGCCAGCACCTCGTCGACGGTCAGCGATTTCGGCAGTCGCCGGCCCGGCGGGGGTGGTTTCACGGCCCGCGCCACGTCGACGGGGGTGTGCCCCTCGGCAGTGGTGAACCGGTGCAGCCCGCGGACCGCGATGAGCGCGCGGGCCGCGGAGCCGGCGGCGAGGGCGGGCCGGTTCCGGTCCGGGTCGCCGCGCTGCAGCACGATCACGAAGTCGCCGATGTGGTCCTCGCGGACCTCGGTGAGGTCCCCGATGCCGCGATCGGTGAGGTACTCCTGGTAGCGGGCCAGGTCCCGGCGGTAGGAGGCGATCGTGTTCGGTGCGGCGCCGCGTTCGACGGTGAGGTGGTTCAGGTACGCGTCGATGTGGCGGGACAGCACCGGGTCAGTTCCCGAGCTCGGCGCGGGTCCGCGCGAAGGCCTGCGGCCGATCCGGCCAGGCGGTGTCCGGTGAGCGCGGCGGCAGGCCGGCGCTGCGGGTCGCGGCCAGCGCGAGGATCCCGGACACCGCGGTGGCGTTGACGATGTCCCCGCGCAGCACCATCGCCACGGCCTCGTCGACCGGGACGAAATGCAGTTCGAGGTCCGCTTCCTCGTGTTCGGGATCGGGCCGGTCGACGGGATACAGGTCGCGGGCGGCGAACACACGGACCGCCTCGTCGGTGAATCCCGGCGACAGGGCGATGTCGACGAGCAGGTCCCACCGGTGGGCGGCGAACCCGGTCTCCTCGGCCAGTTCCCGGCGGGCCGCGTCGAGCGGGGATTCGCCGGGGGCGTCGAGGAGACCGGCGGGCAGTTCCCACAGTCGGTGGCCGAGCGGATGCCGGTACTGGTGCACCAGCGCGAGCCGGTCGTGGTCGTCGACCGCGGCGACCGCGACGGCCCCGTGGTGTTCGACGACTTCCCGCTGCACGGCATGCCCGTCCGGCATCCGCACCTCGTCCACGCGCAGCGACACGATCGCGCCGGTGTAGACGCGCCGTGAGGACAGGGTCTCGAATTCGTGTCGCTGCGCCACGGACTAGTCGACCTCGGCCGCGGCCGGTTCGGTGGCCTCGGTGCGCTCGTCGCCGTGCACGTCCACCGGCAGTCGTTCGGCGGCCTTGTACCGCAGTGCCGCGGCGATCAGGCCCGAGAACAGCGGGTGCGGGCGGGTCGGCCGGCTCTTGAGTTCCGGATGTGCCTGGGTCGCAACGAAATACGGGTGCACGTCGGCGGGGTACTCGACGAACTCGACGAGCCGTCCGTCCGGGGAGGTGCCGGAGAACTGCAGACCGGACTTGGCGATGCGGTCACGGTAGGCGTTGTTGACCTCGTAGCGGTGCCGGTGCCGTTCGGAGACCTGCTCGGTGCCGTAGGTCTTCGCGACGACCGAACCCTTGGTGAGCACCGCGGGGTAGGCGCCGAGCCGCATGGTGCCGCCGAGGTCGGCCTCACCGGCGACGATCTGCTCCTGGTCGGCCATCGTGGAGATCACCGGGTGGGTGGTGTCCGGGTCGAATTCGGTGCTGGACGCGTCGGTGATGCCCACCGACCGGGCCGCCTCGATCACGACGCACTGCAGGCCCAGGCACAGGCCGAGCAGCGGGATCTTGCGGGTCCGGGCGAACCGGATCGCGCCGAGCTTGCCCTCGATGCCGCGGATGCCGAAGCCGCCGGGGATCAGCACGGCGTCGACGTCGCCGAGATGGCGTTCCGCGCCGGCCTCGGTCTCGCACTCGTCGGAGGCGACCCAGCTGATCTCGACCTTCGCGCGATGCGCGAAACCACCGGCGCGCAGCGCCTCGGTGACCGACAGGTAGGCGTCGGGCAGGTCGATGTACTTGCCGACCAGCGCCACCTTCACGGTTTCGCGGGGGTTGTGGACCCGGTCGAGCAGGTCGCCCCACACGGTCCAGTCCACGTCCCGGAACGGCAGGCCGAGCTGACGCACCACGTAGGCGTCGAGGCCCTCGCTGTGCAGCACCTTCGGGATGTCGTAGATGGACGGGGCGTCCGGGGTGGAGATGCAGCCGTCGACGTCGACGTCGCACATCAGCGCGATCTTCGCCTTGAGCGCGTCGGGCACGTCCCGGTCGCAGCGCAGGATCAGCGCGTCGGGCTGGATACCGATGTTGCGCAGCGCCGCCACCGAATGCTGCGTGGGCTTGGTCTTCAGTTCGCCGGACGGGCCCAGGTACGGCACGAGGCTCACGTGCAGGAAGAAACAGTTGTCCCGGCCGATGTCGTGACGCACCTGGCGGGCCGCCTCGAGGAACGGCTGGGATTCGATGTCGCCGACGGTGCCGCCGATCTCGGTGATCACCACGTCCGGGACGTTGCCCTCGGCGTCCGGGGCCGCCATCGCCTTGATGCGGTTCTTGATCTCGTCGGTGATGTGCGGGATCACCTGGACGGTGTCGCCGAGGTATTCGCCGCGCCGCTCCTTGGCGATGACCGTCGAGTACACCTGGCCGGTGGTGACGTTCGCGTCGGCGGACAGGTCGCGGTCGAGGAACCGCTCGTAGTGTCCGACGTCCAGGTCGGTTTCGGCGCCGTCCTCGGTGACGAAGACCTCGCCGTGCTGGAACGGGTTCATGGTGCCGGGGTCGACGTTGAGGTACGGGTCCAGCTTCTGCATGGTCACGCGCATACCGCGCGCGGTGAGCAGAGCACCCAGGCTCGATGCGGTCAGCCCCTTGCCGAGCGAGGATGCGACGCCCCCGCTGACGAAGATGTGCTTGGTAGCGGTACGCGAGTGGCGTGACTGTGGCAAAGAAGCTCCCGTGACGTCTGGTGCAGGACTTCGGACTGATGGCGGTACTGCTGGGGCCTGCGGACCCACGGAACCCCACCGTAACACCTGCCGGCGCGATACCGTGCACGACTCGCACGCATCCGTGCCGACGTCACATTCCGGGAGTCGCGGCCGGGTGGTCGC
>NZ_JBMBTE010000253.1:0-3218 GCF_048897285.1 Rhodococcus sp. O3 | reverse complement strand
GGCCGTCGGCGAGCGTGACACCGGTGCGATCCACATCGACCGCGCGTCCGGTCACCACCCGCACCCGATCGAGCGGCAGCACCCGCTGCAGCGCCCCGGTGTCCAGTACCCGGTACGGGCGCGCGATGCGGTGCTCGCGCACCGTCCACGCCGACGGCGTCTCCACCTGCGCGGCGATCGCGGTCGCGGGCAACCAGCCGGGCAGCTCGTCCGCCCACGCCGCGTACGTCGCCGTCCACACCCGCTCGGGGCGGGGGTCCACGGCCGTCACCTCGAGGCCCGCGGCCGCACCCCGGAACGCGAGCACACGACCGGCCGGCCCGAGTCCGGCGATCAGCAGATCGGCCGTCACGCGATCACATGGACCCGGTCGCGAGCAGCCCGCCGTCCACCCGCACGGTCTCGCCGGTGATCCACTGCGCCGCGTCCGAGGCGAGGAACGCGACCAGGTGCGCGACGTCCTCCGGGGTGCCGAGCCGCTTCAACGGGTATCGCGCCGCCGCCGCATCCTCGCCGGCCGCGACCAGTGCCGCGGCGAACTTCGTTTTCACGATGCCCGGCGCGATCGCATTGACCCGGATCGACGGGCCGAGCTCCCACGCGAGTTCCTCGGTCAACCGGATCAGCGCCGCCTTGGACGCGCCGTACGCGCCGATCACCCCGGTCGAGCGCAGCCCGGCCACACTCGCGACGTTGACGACCGCCCCGCCGTGCTCGGCCATCCACGCCCGATGCGCCAGCTGCACGTACCCGAGGGCCGCAACGACGTTGACGTCGAAGATCTTCCGCACCGCGTCGAGATCGGCATCCATCAGCGACCCGAACGTCGGGTTGATCCCGGTGTTGTTGACCAGCACGTGCAACCCGCCCAGTTCGTCGACGGCGCGCCGCACCGCGTCGGCGCGCGCGTCCGGATCACCGGCGTTGCCGGGCAGTTCGAGCACCGTGCCGCCGTGACCGAGCGCACGCAGGTCCGCGGCGGCCTCGGCGAGCGGTTCCGGTTTCCGCGCGGTGATCGCGACGTGGGCACCGCGGGCGAGCAGTTCGGCGGCGACGGCCATACCGATACCGCGGCTCGCGCCGGTGATCAGCGTGACACGCCCGGTGAAATCGCGGGGGGCGGGGGATGCGGGGGTACTCGTCATGGCCGGAACGTAGCGCATCTCACCCCGGTGCCGGACCCGAGCCACGGTAAAATCAATGGTTCGTGTGCCCGCTCGTCCGGCATCACGACCCCCGTCCCGCTCGTCCCCCGAGGAGTCCCACGCGTGATCACTGCCACCGACCTGGAAGTCCGCGCCGGCGTGCGGACGCTGCTCACCGCACCGGGGTCGGCGCTGCGGGTGCAGGCGGGCGACCGGATCGGCCTGGTCGGCCGTAACGGTGCCGGTAAGACCACCACCCTGCGCATCCTGGCGGGGGAGGGCGAACCCTATGCGGGCACCGTCGTGCGCTCGGGTGAGCTGGGGTACCTCCCGCAGGACCCGAAGGAAGGCAACCTCGACGTCCTGGCGAAGGACCGGGTGCTGTCCGCACGTGGCCTCGACGAGATCCTGCGCAGCATGGAGAAGCAGCAGGCGTTGATGGCCGAAGCCGTCGACGAGAAGATCCGCGACCGCGCCGTCCGCAAGTACGGCTCGCTCGAGGAGCGGTTCTCGACCCTCGGCGGGTACGTCGCCGAATCCGAGGCCTCGCGCATCTGCCACAGCCTCGGCCTGCCCGACCGGGTCCTCGGTCAGCCGCTGCACACCCTGTCGGGTGGTCAGCGCCGCCGTGTCGAACTCGCCCGCATCCTGTTCGCTGCATCGGACGGGTCCGGCGGCAAGTCCGACACCACGTTGCTGCTCGACGAGCCGACCAACCACCTCGACGCGGACTCCATCACGTGGCTGCGCGGCTTCCTGCAGAACCACGAGGGCGGGCTCATCGTCATCAGCCACGACGTCGACCTGCTCGCCGACGTCGTCAACAAGGTGTGGTTCCTCGACGCGGTCCGCGGCGAGGCCGACATCTACAACATGGGCTGGAAGAAGTACCTCGACGCCCGCGCCACCGACGAGCAGCGTCGCCGCCGCGAGCGCGCCAACGCGGAGAAGAAGGCCGCGGCGCTGCAGAAGCAGGCCGCGAAGCTCGGCGCCAAGGCCACCAAGGCCACCGCCGCGCAGAACATGGCCAAGCGCGCCGAGAAACTGCTCAACGACCTCGACGACGTGCGCGTCGCCGACAAGGTCGCCAAGATCCGGTTCCCGACGCCCGCCGCGTGCGGCAAGACACCGCTCATGGCGAAGGAACTGACCAAGGTCTACGGGTCGCTCGAGATCTTCACCGGTGTGGACCTGGCGATCGACCGCGGCAGCCGCGTCGTGATCCTGGGGCTCAACGGCGCCGGCAAGACCACTCTGCTGCGGCTGCTCGCCGGCGTCGAGAAGCCGGACCTCGGGGAACTCGTCGCCGGCCACGGGCTGAAGATCGGGTACTTCGCGCAGGAGCACGACACGATCGACGACGACGACACCGTGTGGGAGAACATCCGGCACGCCGCGCCGGATGCGGGGGAGCAGGATCTGCGTGGGCTCCTGGGCGCGTTCATGTTCAGCGGGCCGCAGCTCGATCAGCCCGCCGGCACCCTGTCCGGCGGTGAGAAGACCCGTCTGGCGCTGGCCGGGCTGGTGTCGTCGGCGGCCAACGTGCTGTTGCTCGACGAGCCCACCAACAACCTCGATCCGGTGTCGCGGGAACAGGTGCTCGACGCGTTGCGCAGCTACGAGGGAGCGGTGGTGCTGGTCACCCACGACCCGGGTGCAGCCGAAGCACTGAACCCCGAACGGGTGATCCTGCTGCCCGACGGCACCGAGGACCACTGGTCGCAGGAGTACCTCGAACTGATCCAGCTGGCGTAACCCAGGTGACGGATGGGGCGGAATCGTTGCGGTGCGCAGCGATCTGCCTCGGGTTTCGCCTACGTGAACTAGCCTGGTAAGCGGAGCCTTGTCGAGCCGACGGGAGGGATCCGATGGCACGCAGATCCGAAGACGGGCAGTCCACATTCAGCAAGGGAACACGCGTCACCGGGGAGTCCCGGGATCGCCTCCAACAGGAACTCAAGCGCCGCTACGAGGCCGGGGCCAGCATCCGCACGCTCGCGCAGGAGACCGGCCGGTCCTACGGATTCGTGCACAACGTGCTCGTCGAATCCCACGTCGCGCTCCGCGGCCGCG
>NZ_JBMBTE010000252.1:0-3251 GCF_048897285.1 Rhodococcus sp. O3 | reverse complement strand
TTCCAGCGTCGCGCCGGGGTCGCCACCGTCGTCGCTGCGACGCCCGCCGGGGTCGGGCACTACGAGATCCTGGATGTGCCTGTGGAGCAGGCGTGGGCACTGGTCGAGGCGGTCACTCCGGGCGCCGGCGACGTGTGGGCGAACCGATGACCTGGCCACCCGACGAGACTCTGCACACCCTCGCCGAGATGGACGACCGGCTGGTGCACTGCCGGGCCTGCCCTCGGCTGGTGGCGTGGCGCGAGCAGGTGGCACGCGACAAACGTGCCGCGTTCCGCGACGAGACGTACTGGGGCCGCCCGGTGCCCGGTTTCGGCCCGGCCGACGCGGCACTGCTCATCGTGGGTCTGGCACCGGCCGCGCACGGCGGCAACCGCACCGGCCGGATGTTCACCGGCGACCGGGCCGGAGACTTCCTGTACGCCGCGATGTACGACGCGGGGCTGGCCTCGCAGCCGACGGCGACGCACCGCGGCGACGGTCTCGCCCTGTCGGGCACCCGCATCACCGCGCCGGTGCACTGCGCTCCGCCCGCGAACCGTCCGACGACCGTCGAACGGGACACGTGCCGCCACTGGCTGGACCTCGAACTGAAACTGCTGACCCCGACCCTGCGCTCGGTGATCGTGCTCGGCGGTTTCGGCTGGCAGGCGCTGCTGCCGGTGCTCGCCGACGCCGGCTGGGCGATCCCGCGCCCGCGACCGCGGTTCGGGCACGGCGCGCACGTCGAGCTACCGGGGGCGTCCCCGGACCGGGCACCACTGCACCTGTTCGGGTGCTATCACGTCAGTCAGCAGAACACCTTCACCGGGCGGTTGACCCCGGCGATGCTGACCGACGTGCTCATTTCTGCGGCGGAGACTGCCGGACTGCGTTCGTGATGGCGTTGATGCGCGCGCTGAACAGGTACAGACCGGCCGGGCCGAGCGCCGCGATCGGCAGCAGCAGGATCCGCCAGTCCGCGACTGCGAGCTGATCGGCGCCCGGACCACCGACCAGGCACAACAGGAACCCGACGGTCCACGCCACGAGCGGCCACGTGGACTTGCCCAGCGAGCCGGTCTCGGTGCGCACCGCCATCACCAGCAGCAGGTTCACGACCGCGGCCACCAGGATGGAGATCGGGAACGGCACCGAGCCGATGTACATGCCCAGGAACAGCACGGACAACACCGCACAGATCAGGCCGTCGACGACGAGCAACGCCACGACCCCGGTCCGGGGCGGGACGTCGGCGGGGACGGAGGCGTCGGATGGCGCGGTGGCGGGATCGACCGTCATGGTTCGATAGTGCGCCTCCGTGCCCCCGTCGCGCACATCGAGGGGCACGGTTCGGGAACGGTCCGGATCAGGGAACCGGCGGGTAGCCGAGCATCGTCAGCAGCTGGCTCTGCTGATCCGCGAAGTCGTACAACGCGTGGTAGTAGTCGGCGCGGATCTGATCGGCGTAGGGCCGCAACGAATCGACGAACGCGACGATCTGGTTCTGGACGGACCAGTTGTACATCCACATCTCCCCGGGCTCGGCGCCGAGCGGACGACGACTGTGAGCAGAATCACTCCTGCTCGGCAGCGTCAGCCTACGTCAGGCCGGCGAAGAGATCACGCTCTCGCCCGGATCCGTCGACCTCTCCGAGCGCGCCCCGCACGAGCACGAAGTGCTCCTCGGCGAACACGGGCTGGGCGATCAGGTTCGACAGCGCGAACGAGGCGCCGTCGGGCGCGACGATCACCTGGGTGGCGTGCGCGGCCATTGCCGCTCGCTTCGCGTCGAGCACCCCGCTGACGTCCACGGCGGTGGTCACCTGCTCGTCGGGCACGCTCGGCAGGCCGCCGGCAAAGGGCACGACCCACTCGGCGGGGATCTCGCCGAGCGCGGCGAGCCCGTCCCGCAGCGCGCTCTCCTCGGTGACGGTCCAGTACAGCTTCGGGGTCGCCCACGGCTCCCCCGCCTCCGGATACGCGTCGGTGGCGGCCGCCTCGATCGCGGCGGTCACACGCTCGTGCACCGCGATGTGATCGGGATGGCCGTAGCCGCCGACCGGGTCGTACGTGACGACGACGTGCGGGCGCAGTTCCCGGATCACGGCGACGAGTGCCGACACCGCCTCGTCGGGGTCCGCGTTGACCCAGGCCCGCGGATTCTCCGCCGACGGGGTCCCGGCCATGCCGGAGTCGCGCCAGTGTCCGGCGCGTCCGAGGAAGCGGGGCGCGGCGACGCCGAGCGCGGCGAGCGCCCGGGTCAGTTCCAGGATGCGGTAGCCGCCGAGCTGATCGGCGCGATCGGCGACGAGTTCCGCCCAGTCGTCGCCGATGACCTCGCCTTCCTCGCCGAGCGTGCAGGTCAGGACGGTGACCTCGGCGCCCTCGGCCACGTAGCGGGCGATGGTCCCGCCGGTGGTGAGGGTTTCGTCGTCGGGATGGGCATGCACGAGCAGCAGCCGCCGGGCAGCGTCGGTCACGGGGTCGTCCTCCACCAGTTCGGGGCGTCGGCGACGACACCCGCGGGTACCGCACCGGCCAGCGATACGCCGTCGATTCCGGGGCCGGCCGCGACGACCGTGCGGTCCTGCACGATCGGCAGGTTCACGGCGAGATCCCAGAGCTTCGGCTGCGCGTTCGTCAGGATCTCGTGGACGTCGCCGCTACCGCGGATCGCCGCGTCGAGGTCCGCGGTCAGCGACGGGTCGCACACCGAGCTCAGGTTGCTCGGGGCCTCGAGCTGCGCGATCACCGCATCCTCCTCGACGACCTCGGTCTCGGGAGTGGACTCTTCGGCGGTGGTCGGGGCCGGGGCGGTCGGCGCCGGGTCGGTGTCGGTGGTTCCCTGCGGGGGCGCGCCGGTTTCCCGCGCGGGCGCGTCGACCACGGCGGGCGGAACCGGCAGACATCCGAACCTCGACAGCGCGGCCGTCGCCGGATCGTTTCCGGCCCGCACCCAGCCGACGACGGCGTGCACCCGGCCTTCGACGAGCGCGTCGCCGTACAGCTCGTCGGCGGGCAGGGCGGTGACGGTCGCGCGGATGCCGGCCCCGCGCAGCAGATCAGCGGCGGTCCGCGCGACCGCGAGGGGTATCCCGGCGTCCTCGACGACACCGATCACCAGGGACAACGGCGCGCCGTCGCGGATGAGCAGTCCTTCGGTTTCGGTCTCGGGTGCCGGCGCCGGAGTGGTGGCGGGTGCGGCCGTCGCCACGGGCGCACCGGACGCACCGTCGGGAACGTCGACCGGAGCCGGCGGCGGCGCCGGC
>NZ_JBMBTE010000251.1:0-3388 GCF_048897285.1 Rhodococcus sp. O3 | reverse complement strand
CGAAGGAGACGAACGGTACATTCGCTCGGACGGAGGGCGGGTTATCGCACCCGGTCGCGGGCCGGATCGTAGAGATGCGAGCACGCGACGTCCGCCTGCTCCCGGATGCCGAGTGCCCTGCCGACGAGGATGACCGCGGTGTGTTTCAGTTCCGCCGCCTCGGCGAGGTCCGCGATGTCGGCGAGCGTGCCGCGCAGCACCACCTGGTTCGGCCGGGACGCGAACGCCACGACCGCGGCCGGACAGTCCGTTCCGTACTCTGCGCTCAGTTCTTCCGCGATCGTGCGGATCCGCGTGATCGCGAGGTGCAGAACGAGGCTCGCGCGAATCCCCGCGACCTTTGCGAGCGCCTCGGCGTCGGGCATCTTCGTGGACCGGGCCTGCGTGCGGGTCAGCACGACGGTCTGCGCGAGTTCGGGCACCGTCAGTTCGGTGCCGAGGGTCGCGGCGGCCGCGGCGTACGCGGGCACCCCCGGCGTGACGTCCCAGGGCACGCCCGCGGCGTCGAGTCGCCGGGTCTGTTCGGTGAGTGCCGAATACAACGACGGGTCACCGGAGCACAGCCGCACGGCGTCGAGCCCGCGCCGGTGCGCATCGACGAGGTGTGCGATGATCTCGTCGAGATCGAGGTTCTGGGTGTCGATCAGCTCGGCACCGGCCGCACAGTGCGACAGCACCTCCTCGTCCAGGTAGGTGCCCGCGTACAGCACCATCGGCGCCTCGCGCAGCAGGGCAACCGCCCGCAGCGTCAACAGATCGGCTGCCCCCGGTCCGGAACCCACGAAATGTACTGTCATATTTTACCTTTCACGACACTCCATTGCACCACCGGTCGCAGCGCCTGCCAGCCGGTGAACGTTCCGATCGCGGCAGCGTGCTCGACCGCCAGACGCGTGAGTTCTCCACCGCGGCGCTTCCACCACTCGACCAACACCGCCTCGGTCTCGAGCGTCACCGCGTGTGCGACGAGGCGGCCACCGGGACGCAGCGCATCCCAGCAGGTGTCGAGCACCCCCGACCGGCTGCCTCCACCGCCGACGAAGATCGCGTCGGGCGTCTCTAGTCCGGCCAGCGCGGCGGGGGCGGCACCGCGCACGACCGTCACCGTGGTCGGGACGCCGAGCCGGGCGGCGTTGCGTTCGATTGCGGCGGCGCGGGCGTCATCGTGCTCGAGCGCCACCGTGCGGCAGCGCGGATCGGTGCGGGCCCACTCGATACCCACCGATCCGGCGCCCGCCCCGACGTCCCACAGCAGCTGCCCCGGCTTCGGCGCCAGCGCACACACCGCCGCTACGCGGATCGGACGTTTGCTGAGTTGCCCGTCGTGCTCGAAACATTCGTCGGGGAGGCCGGGCGCGGTCGAAAAGCCCTCGGCGCCGGAACATTCGATGCACACCAGGCTCAGGTCGGCAGCCGGCATATCGACGAGGTCGGCGGCCCGCCCGTCGCGGCGCGTTTCGTCGATGGGGTGTCCGAGGTTCGCGAGCACGGTGACACGGGCTTCCGCGAAACCGGCGTCGACGAGCAGTCGCGCCACCTCCGCCGGACCGGAGGCGTCGGAGGTCAGTACGACGAGGCGTCGGTCGCACGTCAGATAGCGACGCAACGTGCCGACGTGACGTCCCACCAGGGTCACGGTCTCGCAATCCTCTGCAGCCCAACCCATCCGGGCACGGGCCAGCGCAACGGAGGACACCGCCGGGATCACCCTCACGGCATCGGATCCGAGTCGGCGGACCAGCGTGGTGCCGATGCCCGACACCATCGGGTCACCGGACGCGACCACGACGACGCTGCGCCCGGCGTGCCGCGCCAGCAGGTCGTCGAGACCGGCGAGCAGCGGGGACGGCCACAGCTCGCGGAGAGCGGACGTATCGGGCAGCAGCGCCAGATGCCGGCGTCCGCCGATCAGCACGTCGGCCTGCAGCACCTGCGCCTGCCCGTCGGAGGTGATGCTGTCCCAGCCGTCCGCACCGACGCCGACGACGGTGATCGAGGAACCCATGGCGGTGAACCATAACCGAGACGCTCCGGCTACACTCGGCGGCGGCAGTGACAATCGAGGTGCCCCTCACGGGGATAATCGGGAAGCCGGTGTGAATCCGGCACAGGCCCGCTGCGGTGACCCGGGAGTCGTCGATCACGCGCGAAAGCGCAGCCACTGGACCGTCGGTCCGGGAAGGCGATCGCACGGCGCTCGACCGGGAAGTCCGAATACCGGCCTCGATTCGGCTGCCGGACAGAACGTCCCAGCGGGAGCCTGTGGAGGATCTTGTGCACGTGTATCCGTTCAGCGCCGTCGTCGGCTCCGACGACCTGGCGCTGGCCCTGACCCTGTGTGCCGTCTCGCCGGCGATCGGTGGGGTGCTGGTGCGCGGCGAGAAGGGCACCGCGAAATCGACGATGGTGCGCGCACAGGCGGCACTGTTGCCGCAGGTCACGGTGGTCACGGGATGCCGTTTCGGCTGCGATCCCGATGCCCCGGATCCGGCGTGTGTCGACGGTCCGCACCCCGCCGGTGCCGCCGCGCACACCCGCCCGGCCCGGCTCGTGGAACTGCCGGTCGGCGCCACCGAGGACCGGGTAACCGGATCGCTGCACCTGGGCAAGGCGCTGGCCGAGGGGTCGGCGGAATACGAGCCCGGGCTGCTCGCGCTCGCGCACCGCGGCGTGCTGTACGTCGACGAGGTGAATCTGCTGCACGATCACCTCGTCGACCTGCTGCTCGATGCCGCCGCGATGGGCCGTTCGACGGTCGAGCGTGACGGCGTCTCCGTCACGCATGCGGCCCGGTTCGTCCTGGTGGGGACGATGAACCCGGAGGAGGGCGAGCTGCGGCCGCAGCTGCTCGACCGATTCGGGCTCACCGTCGAGGTCGCGGCGCCGCGTGACCCCGGACAGCGTGCGGAGATCGTCCGGCGCCGGCTCGCGTTCGATGCCGACCCGGAAGGATTCGTCGCGCAGTGGTCCGACGCCGAGGCCACGTTGTCGCGTCGCATCGCCGATGCCCGGCTCCGGCTCCCGCACGTGCTCCTGCCCGATGCCGCGCTCGTTGCGATCGCCGAGGTGTGCGCAGCGTTCGACGTCGACGGGATGCGCGCCGACCTGGTGACCGCGAAGGCCGCGGTCGCGCACGCCGCGTGGTGCGGACGTGACGAGGTGACCCGCGAGGACATCGCGGTCGCGGCGAAACTCGCTTTGCCGCACCGGCGTCGCCGCAATCCGTTCGACTCCCCCGGGATGGACGACCGGCTGCTCGACGACCTCCTCGCCGACAAGGACGGCGGACCCGACGATCCCGACGACGATCCGAGCGGTGGTTGCGAGGGTCCGGACACCGCCGGGCCGGATTCCCCGGCTCGGCCTGCAGAGGCGACGGTGACGGCTC
>NZ_JBMBTE010000250.1:0-3392 GCF_048897285.1 Rhodococcus sp. O3 | reverse complement strand
GACGATCCGCCGCCGCGCCGAGCTACCGGATGCGGAAGAGGTATGCACGTTCATCGTTGCTCCTTCAGGGATGGGGGACACCGCGAGGCGGTGGGAACCGCGGCGCCGCGGCAGGGGACAGGCGCGGTCCGCGCCTTGTGTGTATCACCGGAAAGTCCGGTTTGCCCTTCGAATCAAAAACAAACCGGACGAATGGTTTTTGTGACGAAAGTGTTATCTGGTGCGTTTGTGGTTCTTGGGAAAAGGTTTAAGTTCCTAAGTAGCGATGGCGCCACCGCTACCCCTGTCCGCATGAAAGACAGTAGGTACCAGATGAATTCGCAAACCAAGCGGGGTTCTGTCGTGCCCCGGGGCAGATGGTGGCGTCAGTGCGTGGTCGCCGGCACGACCGTGGTGATGGTTGCCGTCGGAGGGTCGGCAGCACTCGCCCAGCCAGCCTCGACCACACCCACGCCGTCCCCGGCACCGGTGACCACAACCGCGCCCGCGACCTCGGATGTTGTGCCGGCGCCGGCGCTCACGGAGGACACTGCCGATCCGTGCGCGGTCCCCACGACGGCCACGGTCACCACGACCACAACAGCACCGGCGCCGCCGTGCGACCCCGCCACGACGCCGGTGGCACCGGAACCCGTCGGTCCCGAAACAGCCGCAGCCTCCGAATCCGCTCCCGCCCCGGAGCAGCCACCGGTGGCACCGGCGCAGGACACGGTGGCCCCACCGGCCGAGACGGTGGCACCGCTCCCGGCAGAGCTGATGCCGGCCGCTCCGGCTGCGGATCAGCCGATCGCCCCGGACGATCCGGAGCTGTCGTCGAAGACGGCTGAACCGGATCTGGACTGGCGGCCGACCGAGAATCCGAGGTCGACGATCGTTCCTGGTCAGATGCGTTCGGATCGGGAAGAGATCCCCGCGCCGTTCACCAAGGAGGACGCCGACAAGGCCGAGATGCTCGAAGCCCAGCAACGATCCACCTCGGGCACCTCACGGATGTCACTGTTGGCGACCTGTCAGACCTACTGGCCGTCCCCTTACAGCGTGTGTGGAGATATCCGCGACAAGTACAACAGCCTCGGCGGGCCGGCGAGCTTCCTGTCGTTCCCGACCAGCGGGAACATCGTCAACCCCGGCAACACCGGCGAACGAGTCACGTTCCTCAACGGCCCGATCTACTGGTCCGCCGCCGGCGGTGCGCATCCGGTGGTCAACAGCTTCCTCAACCGCTGGGGCATCCACAGCTACGAAGCCGGCTGGCTGAAGTACCCCACCACCGACGAAATCGTTCTCCCCGACGGTGGCCGTCGTCAGGAGTTCCAGGACGGCGCCATTTACGTCGCGTTCCAGAACGCTGTCGGCTCCGCAATCCGCAACGGACCACTGCGCGACAAGTACAACTCGATCGGAGGCCTGGCGCCGGGTGGCACGCTTCTCGGCTATCCCATCCAGGATCAGGTCGGGTTGCCTGATGGTCAAGGTCAGATGGACCGATTCCAGAACGGCGTCATCTAGTGGCACCCCACACACGGCGCATGGCCTGTTACCGAACCCTTACTTACTCAGTGGGCATCTTCTGGATACGAGCAAGGCAGCTTCGGTTACCCTACTGGTGATTTTTCGGTCGATGCTGGAATAGCAGTACGTCAGCAATTCCAGCACGACACGATCCACACTCCCGGTACGAAGATTCCTATCGGGTCGACAGGGCTCTTTCTTACATATGGGATCCCGGCGACTACAGCACTAGGTGTTGCAACTCTTCCGAACGGACTTATATACAACGGCCCGGGATATAATCTCTCGTTGCGTATAACTCCTTCCGCTACGCTAATGAACTCCGAACTGACGATAGTGAACAACCAGGCGCCGCAACAGTTCCGAATGGTATTCGGACTTCCGCCTGGATATAGTCTGTCTAACGTCGGCAACAGTGTCACTGTGAATGGCCCTGGTGGAGTCGTAGCAGACATTGGGAATCCGTTCGCTGCGGGCTCGGATCAGCAGGGAGTTTCGGTTCAAACGTCCGTTCAGGGAAACCAAGTTGTCTATACGATCGTTCCGGGAACGGCCTTCCCGATCACTGCAGTGAACAACGTGGCAAGTGATGTGAGCGAAAGCTACAACCCGTACTACCGAATCGGTGGCGTCACAGCAGCTCTCTGTGCGGCTGAAGACTTCGACTGTGCGCGCTCCATCCGTGCGTACTTCGATTCGCAAACGCAGTCAGAGGCGCACTATCCTGAACGAGTCAGATCGGACGGTTCATA
Organism: Rhodococcus sp. O3; assembly: GCF_048897285.1. Classification (NCBI taxonomy): domain Bacteria; kingdom Bacillati; phylum Actinomycetota; class Actinomycetes; order Mycobacteriales; family Nocardiaceae; genus Rhodococcus; species Rhodococcus sp. O3. The sequence goes on along the minus strand of NZ_JBMBTE010000250.1, from coordinate 1,128 downwards.
CCTGTACGACGATGATCGACTTGACGCCGACCGGCACTGCATGTGGATGGGAATGACCACAGAAGCTTCCAATGCGGCGTTCGCGAAACGACTTGGTGATGCCCATGAACAGGACAAGCCAAGCGGCGCCGAATCGGCAATCATGGACAACTTCAATAACATCACCGGTCGAGCAGTAGGCCTTCGCAACGAAGGTGACGTCGAAGGGATCATCATCGAGTGCAATGGATATGCCGATGCTGCGCCGATCACCCCCATAGCGGACGTCCCGACCGTCGGCCAGAGTAACCCCGGTGAGAACTCCCTCTTGGTCTTTGGAGGGCCGTGACGCCATGACCGCAATTGCGTAACAACTAGAGTGAGGTAGTGAACGTGAGTGACGACGGCAACGGGCTGTTTGACCAGGATCAGGGAATGACGCCGAAAGGAAAATCCCATCCAGGGCTGATGATTGCCGGGCTCACTGCCCTCATCTGCATCCTGTTGTTGTGCCTCTACTACGAGCGCCGTCCCTTCACCGGAAGCACGGACTACCTCACCAAAATTCTTGTTGCCGTGCCAGCCGTGCTCGCTCTGATTGCGCTCGGAGCGGCATGGTTGGTGCGGGCGGTACGAGTGACGAGGTCCGAAGGAAGGTTTCCGCTTACACTTCTCCTTGCGCCCTCTGTGATGGCTGCCGCGGTCCTGCTAGTCCTTGTTAATCCGAAGGCTGGTTTCGAAGATGCAAAGCCGGAAATGCAAACGGTGGCAGAACAACTGATCGACGGAACGGGCCAACCTCAATACGCTGTTGATATCAATGGTCTTCAATTCGGATCCATCGAACGTGAATCGGATGGCTGCGTCTATTTCACGGAGAGTGACCAGGCGATCTCAAGAACAGGCTGGGTGTACACGCGCCAGTGCGTACCCAGGGCACGAACCTTTATTACCCTTGAGCCTGTTGCTCCCAACTGGTCTCGGTTCGAGTACGCAACATAAAAGAGAAAATTTGGGGACTGCCCCCGGTTTGGTCGACTTCCGCACGACAGAATTGGTCATTGGATGGGTCGGGTCCGAGGGAGTCGGCCACCGCACGGGACGTCCACGCTCACGTCAACGTGTTGTGCATCTTCAATCCTGCCACCG